>NZ_PCPP01000001.1:0-156566 GCF_002979755.1 Chryseobacterium culicis
GTTAAGCCCACCAGCGCCGATGGTACTGCTAACGCGGGAGAGTAGGCCGCCGCCAGTTTTTATTTTATTTTTAAAAAATCCTTTATCTGATGATAAAGGATTTTTTTTGCTTTATACTATACCCATAGCTACCAGCTACCAAACCTAAACACCCAGACTCATCAATAATGAGTAATATCCAACGTATGCTATCATTACTTATTACCCATTACTCATTACTCATCTTTACCCCAATACTGTTGTCACTCCGTAGGAGTCTAAACAATCCATTTAAAATTCTGTAGTTTATCCTTTGAATTCTTTAGAGTCTAATAAATGTGGCTAGATTCCTGCGGAATGACATAATCGGAACTATTAATCTCACGATATAAAACTGACCATTCTTAAATCGGATCCCGAAGCTCATCATTCATAACTTATAATTCATAATTGATTTTCTCCTAGCCCCGATAGCAATGGTTACCCCGCAGGTTGGATTGGTGAGTGGGTGGGGCTGAGCGTGGGAGCGTGCAGGCGCGAGGAGTATGAATGAATAGCGGGATACAGCTCCTGAAATATATAGTTGTTATTTACTAAACTATTTCCTATCATCCTTTAAATAAAGGAAAATAAATAGGGCTATCTCAAACTGAAATAGCCCTATTTATTTTGTTATGTGTAGATTTTATCAGACTTGAATTACTCCTAAGTTGAATTTCTCAGTGATAGGAGAATTGTTGGCAGCTTCAATACCCATAGAGATCCATTTTCTTGTATCCACAGGGTTGATAATTGCATCTGTCCATAATCTTGCTGCTGCATAGGTAGATTCAGTTTGTTTCTGATATTTCTTAGAAATCGTATCCAGAATCTCATTGTGTTCTTCTTCAGAAATTTCCTTTCCTTGTTTTTTCAATGTTGATTCCTGGATCTGAGCAAGTACTTTTGCGGCTTGCGCACCTCCCATTACAGCTAAATCAGCCCAAGGCCATGCTACAATTAATCTAGGATCATAAGCTTTACCACACATAGCATAGTTTCCTGCTCCGTAAGAATTTCCTGTAATGATGGTGAATTTAGGAACTACAGAATTGGAAACTGCGTTTACCATTTTTGCTCCGTCTTTAATGATTCCGCCATGTTCTGATTTGGAACCTACCATGAATCCGGTAACATCCTGTAAGAAAATTAAAGGGATCTTTCTTTGATTGCAGTTGGCAATGAAACGTGTTGCTTTATCTGCAGAATCTGAGTAGATTACACCTCCAAACTGCATTTCTCCTTTTCCACTTTTAACCAATTTTCTCTGGTTGGCTACAATCCCTACAGACCACCCGTCAACTCTTGCCGTTGCACAGATAATACTTTTACCGTAGTCTGGTTTGTATTCTTCATATTCAGAGTTATCCACAATGCATTTGATAATTTCGTAGGTATCATATTGCTCAGCTCTGGAAACCGGCATAATTCCGAAAATGTTTTCAGTGTTTTCTTTGGGAGGGAAACTTTCTATTCTGTCAAAACCTGCTTTTTCAGTTGTTCCGAGAGATTTCATGATGTTTTTGATTCTATTCAAAGCATCTTTATCATCTTTCGCTTTATAATCTGTTACTCCTGAAATAGAACAGTGAGTAGTAGCACCACCCAATGTTTCATTATCGATGCTTTCTCCAATGGCTGCTTTTACAAGATAACTTCCGGCAAGGAAAATAGAACCTGTTTTATCCACAATCATTGCTTCATCACTCATAATGGGAAGATAAGCTCCTCCAGCCACACAGCTGCCCATAACGGCAGAAATCTGAATGATTCCCATAGAACTCATTTTGGCATTATTTCTGAAAATTCTTCCGAAATGCTCTTTATCCGGGAAAATCTCATCCTGCATAGGAAGGTAAACACCAGCTGAGTCTACCAAGTAAATGATAGGAAGTTTGTTTTCCATAGCAATTTCCTGTGCTCTCAGATTTTTCTTTCCTGTGATAGGAAACCATGCTCCGGCTTTTACAGAAGCATCATTGGCAACAATGATACATTGTCTTCCAGAAACATAACCTATCACTACTACAACTCCTCCGCTAGGACATCCTCCATGTTCTTTATACATCTCAAAGCCTGCAAATGCACCTACTTCTATGGAATCTGAATCTTTATCGAGAAGATAATCTACTCTTTCTCTTGCTGTCATTTTTCCTTCATCACGAAGCTTTTGAAGCCTCTTCTCACCACCTCCTTTTTTGATCTCAGTGAGTAAGCGATTTATTTCAGATAATTTTAATCTGTTCTGATCTTCTCGTTTATTGAATTCGATGTCCATAAAATTTTCAATTTTTTACGCTTAAAGATACTATTTTTATGAGGAATATGAATTGGAAGTAAAACAGATGTTTAATTATTTGGTTTCTAGTAAATTGTGAATTTTTTAACTAAAAAATATTTTTAAATAATTTATATTTTTTCTAACTTTACATTAGAGTAACAGAGGTGATATTCTCTGCAAAATACTCTAAGTTCCTAGTTTATTTTTTTAATAGTTTATTATTTGAAGGCCCTGAAAGTTTAACAAATTTTCAGGGTTTTTTATGATCAAACTGTAAACGCTAGTAATACTTTCTATATTGTACAATATTCAGGTCGATAAGATGATTCTTGTTTTTTTTATATTTTTTAGCAGGAATAAAACCTAATTTTTCCGGAATTTTTCTGCTGGCTATATTTTCTTCATCTACAGGATATAAAATATACTTAAAAGTAAAATTCTTTTCCAGAAATTCTATGAGGGTTTTTATGATTTCAGTTCCTAGTCCTTTTCCTTGAGAACTCTTTTTTAGCCATAGACCAAGCTCAACAGATTCTTTTGTTATATTATGGATACCACAACATCCTGCAAAATCACCATCAGAGTCCAGTGCAACCATTACCAGATCTGTGTTTTGTAATAAAGTTCTTTTTGATTCATTAACAAAAGTGATTATATCCTGTCTGCTACCTTTCGGGTCAAAAGGTATGTATCTGGTAACCTCATTGGTAAAATGTTCTAAAATATCATCTATGTATAAGTCTTTGACAGGCTGTAAGACCAGACGTTTTGTTTTGATTTCAATACTTGGACTTAATATCATATTGTAATTCTGATGTTTTTATTAAATGAATAGAAAAGGGTCTGTATTAGGTGAAAAACTATTAAAAACTTTATTTATCATCTTTTTATTAATGTAAATTTATATTTTTTGTAAGATTTATAAAAGCGTATTTGTAAATTTGCACGTTAAAAATTCTAAGGAGATAGGTTATGCATAAATTGGCACTTTTCAGGTTACACTTAATTGTATTTTTGTGGGGGTTCACCGCAATTTTAGGAAAATTGATTCATGCCAATGCACAGATTCTTGTGTTTTACAGAATGTTGTTTGCTTCTATTTTTCTTTTTGTATTTATCCGGGTTTTTAAGAAGGATAGTATAAAGGTTTCAAAAAAGATATTTTTTCAACTGGCAGCAATAGGTTTGGCTATGGCGCTCCATTGGTATTGTTTCTTTTACTCTATTAAAGTCTCTAATGTTTCTATTGCATTAAGCTGTCTTTCATTATCCACACTTTTTGCCTCCATTCTGGAACCTATTATTTTCAAAAGAAAAATTGATATATCGGAAGTGGTGATGGGAACGGTTATCGTTGCCTGTATACTTTTAATCTTCAAAACAGAGTTTCATTTCAAAGAAGGTATTATTTATGGAATTCTTTGTGCTGTATTTGGAACTATTTTTTCAGTTTTTAATGGTAAGATGTTTGGTAAAACAAGTTCTGGAAACATTATTTTTTATGAAATATTCTGTGGTTGGTTCATTTTAATGATATTTTATCTGCTTTCCGGGCAAATTTTTCAGATGAATGAAATAAACTACCGAGATCTGGCGTTAATATGCTTGTTAGCCAGTGTTTTTACTGCTTTTCCAATGCTGGAATCGGTGAATTTAATGAAATATATATCACCCTTTACTTTAATTTTAACAGTTAATTTAGAACCTGTTTACGGAATTATACTAGCTTTTTTTATCTTTGGGGAATCAGAACATATGAGCCCTATATTTTATGTCGCTTCAGGTGTTATGATACTGGCAATCATTGTAAACGGATTAATTAAAGCCAGAAAAACTAAAAACTTAAACTAAGCATCAAATTTATATGATGAAAAAATATTTTTTACTTGCATTTTCACTGCTGTTTGGGCTTTCTCAATCTCAGATTATCAGGAAATATTCCAATGAATTTTTAAATATCGGAGCCGGAGCAAGGGGACTTGCAATGGGAGGGGCAGTAATCACCAATCAGGATGATGTATATTCTCCCATGTGGAACCCTGCAGGTTTAATGTCTATTGAAAGAGACTGGCAAGGAGCAGCAATGCACGCTGAGTACTTTGAGTCTATCGCAAAATATGATTATCTGGCATACGCAAAAGTGCTTGAAGAAGGTGTCTTTGGTGTTTCTGTGGTAAGGCTTGGAGTAGACAATATTTTGAATACAACCCAAATGATCGATTCTGAAGGGAATATTGATTATGATAAAATCACAAAATTCTCTCAATCTGATTATGCAGCCATTCTTTCTTATGCATTCCGACCTGGTGGAAACCCTAAACTGGATGTGGGAGTAAATGCAAAGATTGTCTACAGAAATGTGGGTAAATTTGCAAATGGCTATGGATTCGGTTTTGATGTGGGAGCTACTTATAGAGCTGATAACGGATGGAAGTTCGGGGGAATGGTGAGAGATATTACTACTACGGTAAACTTCTGGACGATTAACCAGAAAGAACTTTCTACTGTGGTAAATGGAGAAGAGTTCAACCCTGCTCCCAAAGATAAACTGGAACTTACCATGCCTAAACTTAATGTGGGTGCCAGCAAATTATTCGAAATCAATAGCAGCGTGTATGTATTACCTGAGGCAGGTTTGAATGTGGATTTTGCAAAGACAGCATCATTGATTTCCACAGATTTTGCAAGTATCAGCCCGTATGCCGGAGCTGAACTAGGGTATCAGAAAATGATTTTTGTAAGATTAGGGATTAACAGGTTCCAGTCTATTACAGATATAGAAGATCTTAAAAGAAAAGTTTCTTTCCAGCCAAGTGCAGGTATTGGAATCAGATACAGAGGGCTTACACTGGATTATGCGATTACGAATTCTGGGATAGGCGGATCTAATTTCTATTCCAACTTCTTCTCATTAAAACTGGATATGGGAGCATTCAGAAACGATTAAAATTTAAAAAATGAAAAAGTTATCAATGCTGATGTTGGCAGTATGCTCAACAATTGCTTTCGCACAAAAGATTTCAGATTACAAATATGTTGCAGTTCCTGAAAAATTCGAAACATTTGGGGAAGATTATGGTTTGAAAGGTTTTTTGACCAAAGCTTTGACCGGGAAAAAGTATATAGTCCTTCCTATCATTAAAGATAACTGGCCTTCAGAAGCTAAAGGTAATTTCTGTAATGTGGTTACTGCTGATCTCCTTAATGATAAAAATCTATTTAAAAATAAAGTAATACTCCAGTTTAAGGATTGTAATAATAATATGATTCTGGAATCTAAAGGAGGGTCAAGAATTAAAGAATTTGAAGAAGGATTGCAGGATGCTTTAAGAGAAGCTGTGATTAAAGTACCGGTTTCCAATCCGGTTGCGCTATTACCAGCATCTAATAATACTGCTCAGCATACATCTCCTGAACCTGTCGGGTCTGTAGCATCTACAGTAATCCCTGAAGCCAATAATTACTCAAACGGGAAAATGGATCTTCAGAAAATACAGATTGATTCCAATCAGTTTATTTTGGCAAAATCCGGAAGCTCTGTTCCATTTGCTGTTTTTAAAACAACTTCTAAGAATTCTGTTTTTATTGTAAAACTGGCTGATGGAAATACAACTGTTGGATATTTTGAAAATGGAAATATTGTGATCGATATTCCACAGACAGATGGAAGATATTCCAAAGAAGTTTTTACCGCAAAATAGTGAATAAAAATAATAAGAATAAAGTATAAAAGGCTCTTGAAAAAGAGCCTTTTATAATATATATGTTGATGTGTTTTTCATTTTTTGAAAACTTGAACATAGTTTCCTACAAATAAGGGAGGTAACCTGAGTATCCAAATGCTAAATGATAATGTGAAAAAGATTTACAAAAAGAGAAAAATTTTCACAGTGTTATTGTTATTAGTTGATATTACTAATTTATGAAAAAAATATATATAATACTATTTGTTAATAAAATATTTATTTTTTTAACGTTTTTTATTATTGTATTTTCTTTGTATTAAAGAGATTGTTGGTTTTTGTCCCTGAATGAGAAAATGGGAAATGAATATATAATGTTGTAAAAATAGTAGGTTTTATTTTTGAAAATTTAACTGTCGAATTACAAAGATCATTAAGGGGCATTAAAAAACTCCCAAATTACTTTAGCTTTACTTTTCCCTAAAATTTCCTCCAGAGTTTCCAGATTGGCTTCCTTGATACGTTTTACAGACTTTAGCTTAGACAGAAGCAATTCAATAGTTTTTTCTCCCACACCAGGAATTTCTTCCAATTCAGATTTTATAGTAGAATTTTTCCTTCTTGTTCTGTGATGTTTTACCCCGAATCGGTGAGCTTCGTCACGGACACGCTGAAGGATTTTCAATGTTTCAGATTTTTTATCAAGATATAAAGGAATAGAATCTTCAGGAAAGAAAATTTCTTCCAGTCTTTTGGCAATACCTACAATGGTAATCTTGCCATAAAGTCCCAATAATCTCAGGCTCTTTACAGCAGAAGACAGTTGCCCCTTTCCTCCATCAATCAGAATCAGCTGCGGAAGACTTTCCCCTTCATCAAGCATTCTCTTATAACGACGGTAAATAACTTCTTCCATAGTTGCAAAATCGTTCGGTCCTTCCACTGTTTTCGGATGGAAAATTCTGTAATCTGCCTTGCTAGGTCTTCCATCTTTGAAAACAACACAAGCTGACACAGGATTGGTTCCCTGAATGTTTGAGTTATCAAAACCTTCAATATGTCTTGGCTCTACAGGCATTCTCAGCAGTTTCTGCATCTCGGCCATGATTCTGTTGGTATGCCTTTCAGGATCTATAATCTGAACCTGTTTCAGCTTTTCCAGACGATATTCTTTAGCATTCTTTTCAGAAAGCTCTACAATTCTTTTCTTATCTCCTACTTTAGGAACAATCAATTTTACATTCGGGATTTCTACAGACAAATGGAAGGGTAAAAGGACTTCTTTAGAATCAGAAGAAAACTTCTGACGGATTTCTATTAATGCTTCTTCCAGAATATCTTCATCCGTTTCTTCAAGAATCTTTTTGATCTCAGTAGTAAAACTCTGGATAATATTTCCATTTCTGATTTTAAAGAAATTGACATAAGCAGCCGTTTCATCACTGGTCATCCCAAAAACATCCACATCATCAATATTCGGATTCACTACCGTATTTTTAGCCTGATAATCCTCAAGAATGTCCAGTCTTTCCTTAATAATCTGAGCTTCTTCAAACTGAAGATTGGAAGCCAGTTTCATCATCTGATTCACCAGATAATCTTTTGCTTTCCGGAAATCTCCTTTGATAATCCCGCGGATGGCATCTATTTTTTCATCATACTCTTCCTTACTTTCCAGATCTTCGCATGGTCCTTCACAGTTTTTAATATGATACTCCAGGCAGACCTTGTATTTTCCTTCTGTAATCTTGGCTGGGGAAAGATTCAGGTTACAGGTTCTGAGTTTGTAAATATGTTTGATAGTGTCTAATAAAATCTTTGCAGGGCGCACCTTTGCATAGGGACCGTAATATTCCGATCCGTCTTTAATTACATTTCTTGTCAGGAAAATTCTTGGAAAGTCTTCATTTTTAATGCAAATCCATGGATAAGTTTTATCATCCTTCAGCATGACATTATAAAACGGCTGATGCTCCTTAATCAGGTTGTTTTCCAATAAAAGCGCATCATATTCACTGTTTACAATGGTTGTTTCCAGTCGCTGGATCTTGCTGACCATTATTTTGATTCTGTATCCGGAAAGATTTTTATTGAAGTAGGAAAGAACCCTTTTTTTAAGATTTTTAGCTTTCCCAACATACAAAAGCTGTTCATTCTTATCATAATAACGATAAACGCCGGGTTCGGATGGTAAGGTTTTGAGCTGTAGTTCTAAAGAAGGATTCATATAACAAAATTAAGGAAACTTTCCCTATTTAAAAAAGAAAAACCTGCAGATGAATCTACAGGCTTTATTGTATGGTTCAAAGGATTTTATCCGTTAGTCATTGTAGTGTACTCATTAACAAGAAAACTGAAGTAATCCCATTCCACAGAGTTTTTAGGATATTTTTTCATGAAATCCTGATTATCTCCAAAAAGGAAATCATAATTATCTTCAAAATCATCTTTATGAAGCCACATTACTTTGTTGCCCTTTTTTACATAATAAGATTTGATAACCCCGCCTCCAAGCTGTGGAGAACCCATTACAGAAAAACCTGTTGTTTCTTTAGCTCTGGGATCGTGGTATACTGAAATAATATCATCAAAACCTGGATTGATAACCTGCATCAGGAATTCCTTATCATCTTTTTTATTCTTTAGAGAAACCGTCTGGTTCACAAAATAAATTCTGTCATTATTGGTGTTTTTAGTCAGCTTCTTAGTTCCAAAATTTCTGATGTTCCCCATGTATTTTGCCACTTTTGCAATTTTTTCAGCATTGCTTGGATATACATACATCTCGTTGATCTGATCAGCATTGAATGTCGCATTCTTCTTGGTAACACTATCTTTGATAGCTACTTCGTAAATCTGTCCTTTTTTGGTTTCGATCTTGTTACAGAATCCTTTATAGGTAGTTCCGTCTTTCAGGAGAATAGTAGACGTTTTCTTAGGAGATGGACTATTAAAACCTTCATTAAAAAGATAAGTTTCCATTTTTTTTATATCCTCTTTAGAATATTTTACTTTCTGGGCGAAAGCAGTTGTGCTTGCTACACATACGGCAAGGAATAGAGTTTTCAGTCTCATGTATTATTGTTTTTAATTTTCGGGGCTAAAAATAGTAAATTAATTCGCTTGTTTTATAAAAATATAGAAGATTGAAATTTAGCTTTTCCAATTATTGTTAAATGCGTAATTTTAAAGAAATTTTTTAGAAATGATATACGGAGTAGATGTTTTTACTTTCCATGATGTTCTGGAAATATGTAAAAAACCTAATAAAGCCAAGCTGAACAAAGCAGCAAAAGAACAAATCTTAAAATCTCAGAAAAACGTACAGAAAATAGTAGAGTCAGACAGATGTGTATATGGAATCAATACAGGATTCGGACCATTATGTGATACTAAAATTTCAGCTGACGAAACCGCTCAGTTACAATATAACCTGATTATTTCCCATGCGGTGGGAGTAGGAAAGCCTATTGATAAAGAACTTTCCAAGATCATGATGATTGCTAAAGTACATGCTCTTTCAAAAGGATTTTCAGGAGTTTCCCTGGAAGTTATTGAAAGAATGATCCTGATGCTTGAAAAAGATATCATCCCGGTGGTTCCTGAACAGGGGTCTGTAGGAGCTTCAGGAGATCTTGCTCCGTTAGCACATCTTGTACTGCCTTTATTGGGGTTAGGACAGGTTTGGGAAGCAGATCAGGTTTCCGAAACAATGGAAGTGCTGAAAAAACATGACCTTGAACCATTAGCATTAGGCCCAAAAGAAGGGTTGGGATTAATCAACGGTACACAGTTTATCCTTGCTCATGCCATCAAAGGACTTGAAAAATTTGAGTATTTACTAGACCTTGCTGATATGACGGCTGCTATGAGTATTGAAGCTTACAGAGGTTCAGAAAGCCCTTTCAAAAAAGAACTTCATGAGATCAGACCTTTTGAAGGCAGTAAAAAAGTGGCGGCAAGAATGGTTAAATTCCTGAAAGGATCACAAAATATGAAGGCTCACGAAGATTGTGAGAGAGTTCAGGATCCTTACTCTATGAGATGTGTGCCACAGGTTCACGGAGCCAGCAGAAACGCTTTTGAACACCTTAGAGGGATGGCAGAAACAGAATTGAATTCTGTAACAGATAATCCGATTGTATTAAGTGCCGAAGAATCTATTTCAGGCGGAAACTTCCACGGACAGCTGATGGCATTGCCTTTAGATTACGCTACACTAGCCGCAGCAGAATTAGGGAATATTTCGGACAGAAGAAGTTACTTATTGTTAGAAGGGAAATACGGTCTTCCAAGATTATTGACGGAAAGCTCAGGATTAAATTCCGGATTTATGATTCCTCAGTATACTTCTGCAGCTTTGGTTACAGAGAATAAAACATTATGTTTCCCTGCATCAGCAGACTCTATTCCTACAAGTTTAGGTCAGGAGGATCATGTTTCTATGGGAAGTATTTCAGGAAGAAAATTCAATCAGGTTCTTGGAAATCTTGTGAACATTTTGTCTGTTGAGCTGATGTTTGCCGCTCAGGGACTTGAATTCAGAAGACCCGCGAAATGCTCTAAAGTAATTGAAGAAAACTTTACGATTCTTCGTTCCAAAGTTGCCAAACTGGAAGACGACAGACTGATCGGTAAAGATATGCTGGCCATTGCAGAATTGATTAACGAAAGAAAATTTGTTGTCAACTAATCGAAAATAGAACAAAGGCTTCCGAAAGGGAGCTTTTTTTGTTTTCCCAAATCTTTAAATGCTTCAATTTTTTAATCTTTAAATTAAATGTACATACTCAGAACAGATTCCACCAATACAGATTTTCAAAATCTCGTAAAATCCCTGGATGCCACTTTAGCAGAGCATAACGGAGAAAATGATGATTTCTTCAGCCAGTATAATACAATCGATACCATCAAAAACTGTATTGTCATTTATATTGATACCATTCCGGCTGCCTGTGGTGCATTCAAACCATTTTCTGAAGATACGGTAGAAATTAAAAGAATGTTTACCCATCCGGAATTCAGAAAAAAAGGATTGGGTTCAGCAATTGTAAAAGAACTCGAAAACTGGGCATCCGAATTGAATTTTAAAAAAGCCGTATTGGAGACTTCTCAAGACCTTAAAAGTGCAATCTCTGTGTACGAAAAAAGTGGTTTTTACAGGATACCCAACTATGGACAATACGCTGGAATAGAGCAAAGTGTCTGCTACGAAAAAGGATGGTAATTTAATATTCGTGTAATGGTAAATTCATTTTTTTTCAGTTCTTAATTCCCGTTAAAGTGTTATATTGTGGATCCAACCAAAATTATAACATATGAAAAAAACTGTATTCCTATTGGCAATATTTTTTGCCCTAAACTCGTGTTCCAGAGAAGAACTTCAGAACGAAAATGTAAAAACAGAAATGGCTCAGAAAGATCCGTTGACCGCAAAACAGATCAACGAAAGGATTAACCAGGCTATTAAAACGGATGGTACTTTCAATTGGAAGAATGAATCCGATCATTTTGTATGGAGTGCTATTTTCCGCGGAAATAAAATGGTATCTATTGGTTTTGGAGCTTCTAAAGATGATTTTGACAGAAGTAAATCTCCAAACAGCAGCGATATGGAAAAAGAAGTTCTTTCTGTTATCAAAAAATATGAAGGAAAAGACGAAAGAAATTTCCTTCTTCTTTCAGATCAATATCTTAATCAGATGGATGTGGTGATTGAAAATGAAGAAACCATTACTGCTCTTCGGCAAATGAAGAACATCCGATATGTAGAACCGGCGGACTATCATTATTTTGAGTTTGAAGCTCAATATAATGCTGCTGCAAAATCTTCAGGAAGTGGCTCATCAGGATGCGGATTTTCATCATCTACATTAAGCACAGCAGACTATACTTCAACTACGCCAAGTGCAAAAATTCCATGGGCTTTCACCAAACACAGTATTCCTGATGCATGGAACTACAGTACGGGAGCAGGCGTTACCATCGGGCTTATTGACACTGGAGTTTCCCCAGAGCAGACATTGTTAGGAGGAAGTTTTAATAATGGTGCTTCTTCAGGAAGAACAATCAGTAAACTTGGAGTGTATAATTCAGACGGATCAGGAGATCAGTGTGGGCACGGAACAAAAATGGCATCCGTAATGGCTGCTCCGAGAAATAATGCAGGATTACCAGTGGGAGTTGCTTATAATGCCAATCTGATTGCCTACAGAGCAGCAGAGAATGTTGTTTTGGAAACTTCCAGTGAGCAGACCGCTGTAAAAACAGCATTTACGGAATTGGGTAACAACACAAATGTAAAGATCATCTCAATGTCAATGGGACATATCTTTTCTGTCGGAAAAATTGAAGATGGTGTTAAATATGCTTATTCTAAAGGAAAACTAATTTTCTGTGCCGGAGGTACTTCTACCAGCTTTACCAATTTTGTTGGGGTGATTTTCCCTGCATCAATGTCTGAAACTCAGGCGATAACAGGAGTAAAAGAAAATACATCCAATCAGAAATGTGATATTTGCCACTCGGGAAGTCAGATTGATTTTACCTTCCAGATGGAAAGATCTTCAGGAAATACCGTTCCTGTATTGAGTTATTACAATGGACAGGCTGATTATGTGGGTGGTTCTTCTGTGGCTACGGCTGCTACAGCAGGAATTGCAGCTTTGGTTTGGGCTAAAAATCCATCATGGACGAGAGATCAGGTGCTTAATAAAATGAGACAGGCTGCTACGTACTATCCCAATGTGAATTCAAGCTACGGTTACGGAAATATCAATGTTCTGAAAGCGGTACAATAATTAATAATTCCATAAAAAGAAAAGGAAATATCTCATCTGAGGTATTTCCTTTTTTATTTTTAATATCCGGTTATGATTATCCAATCCTTACACTTGTCATACTCAATGAACCCCCAATAAGTTCATCATTGAATAAGGCAAGTTCTTCAGACTGATCTTTCAGACCTAAAGTATACAATAAAGGGAGATAATGATCAGGTGTAGGAACGGCATACTGTAAGAAAGTTCCCTGTTTCTGATAATCAATGATATTCTGAAAATTACCATCAAGAAGCCAGTTGTTGGTTTTCTCTCTGGCTTCTACTGCCCAGTCCCAGCCAGCTCCTACCGTATTTATATTTTTCCAGTCGATAAGGCGGAGATTATGAACAATATTTCCGCTTCCTATAATCAGAATACCTTTTTCACGAAGCTTGTTCAGCCTTTTGGCCAGATCATAATGATATTGCGGAGGTTTTGTATGATCAATACTCAGTTGAATCACAGGAATATCTGCATCAGGATACATATGCTTAATGACTGACCATGCCCCATGATCCAGCCCCCAGCTATGATCCTCTTCTACATCAACCGGAAAAAGAAGCTCTGCTGTTTCTTTTGCTAATTCCGGACTTCCCGGCGCAGGATACTGCACATCAAAAAGAGCTTTTGGAAACCCATAAAAATCATGGATGGTTTTAGGCATATCCATAGCGGTTACAAAAGTTCCGTCTGTATACCAATGGGCAGAAATACAAAGAATTGCATTAGGCTTAGGAATTTCTAACGCTGCTTTTCGGAAACCCTGCACAAATTGATTCTCTTCAATGGCATTCATCGGTGAACCATGTCCAAGAAATAAAACAGGCATTCTCTGTGTGCGTTTAAAACCGTCGCTTATGTTTTGAAGATCGTTCAGGTTCATAATATTGAAGATTATAAAAAAATAAAAGGTTCAAGGCTTTTAGACAAATCCCTGAACCCTTTTAAATATATGTTATTTACTATGCTTGCTTTACAAACTGTAATTCACCAGCTACTTTTACATCATCACTTACCATTACACCTCCTGCTTCAAGAGCTGCATTCCAGTTTAATCCAAAATCTTTTCTGCTGATTTTCCCTTCAAAAGAGAAACCTGCTTTTGTATTTCCCCATGGGTCTACATTGATTCCTCCGAAGTCTACATCAAGAGTTACAGGTTTTGTAATTCCATTGATGGTAAGATTTCCAACGATAGAATTGTTTAATGCCTGAGATTCAAAAGTGATTGTAGGGTGTACTTCAGCATTGAAGAACTCTGCAGATTTTAAGTGGTTATCTCTGTCTGTATTGTTTGTGAATACAGAATCCGTTTGGATAGTAGCGGTAGTTTTTGCATTTGCAAAGAATTCATCTTCAGACTCAATTTCTGCAGTGAAAGTTCTGAAGCTTCCTTTTACGTTAGAGATCATCATGTGTTTTACTTTGAAAGTAATTTCACTATGCGTAGGGTCTAAAATCCATTTTGTTGCCATTGTATTTTGTATTTTTTGTTTGTTATTAATGATGCAAATTTAGGATAGAGTACCTATACAAGTCATTGATATAGGATAAGAAATGAGCTTTTAACATCAATCGTCAATTTTGCTTTGCAAGTGAATGGTGAATTTATTCCAACATCAAATCGACCAGCGCAGCGGATTGACAATTCACTATTGACTTATTTAACATTAATCGTCAATTTTGCTTTGCAAGTGAATGGTGAATTTATTCCCACATCAAATTGACCAGCGTAGCGGATTGACAATTCACTATTGACTTATTTAACATCAATCGTCAATTTTGCTTTGCAAGTGAATGGTGAATTTATTCCCATATCAAATTGACCAGCGTAGCGGATTGACAATTCACTATTGACTTATTTAACATCAATCGTCAATTTTGCTTTGCAAGTGAATGGTGAATTTATTCCCACATCAAATTGACCAGCGTAGCGGATTGACAATTCACCATTGACTTATTTAACATCAATCGTCAATTTTGCTTTGCAAGTGAATGGTGAATTTATTCCCACATCAAATTGACCAGCGCAGCGGATTGACAATTTACCATTGACCTAATCGATTACCTTTAAATTCTACTATTAAGTTAAGAAATAATTTCTTATGAGTGCATAAATTCCATTTTATGAATGTTTTAATTTAACATTTCTTAACGGTTGGTTTTTATTTCTTATTTTTGGAGGATTCAATTTTATACAATGAAATTACATAAGTTTTCTTTATTAATGCTGGTTTTAGGCAGTTCAGCATTTGCCCAGACCCAGAAGTTTACCATGGCTGAGGCTGTAAATGGGATGAGAACCAACCTTGCTGTGAAAAATATTTCTCAATTTTCATGGGCTGCGGACGGAAAATCTTACATCCAGGCCGTAAAAGGCGGTTATCTGATTACGGATTTGAAAACCAACAAACAGGATACTCTGATCTCCCTGAGCCAACTGAACAGGAATCTTTCCAATGATAAGCTGAAGGCTGTTCCGGCAATCAAATTTACAGGAAACACCAATGGCTATTTTACGACAGGTGGCAAAATGTCATGGATTGAGAAAGCCGGAAATGATTGGAAAATAAAAAGTGCAGCTGCTATTGATCAGGATGCAGCAAATGTAAAGATGTTTGGTGATGGTCAGACTTTTGCTTTCACAGCAAAGAATAATTTATTTGTAAACAGGAATGGAAAAACCATTGCTGTAACCAATGAGACCAATGAAAATATCATCAGTGGACAGGCTGTTCACAGAAATGAATTCGGAATTGATACCGGAATTTTTCCTGCCCCAAATTCTGAGAGCGTAGCATTCTATAAAATGGATCAGAGCATGGTAGCAGATTACCCGATCATCGATTGGGCTGTAACTCCAGCCGTTAACCATAATATTAAATACCCAATGGCTGGTAAGACTTCTCACCAGGTGACTTTAGGTGTTTTCAATATCAAAACTCAATCCACAACTTTCCTGAAAGTTGAAGGCGAAAAAGATCAGTATCTGACCGCAATTACCTGGAGTCCGGATTCAAAATACATTTTTGTAGGAGTTCTGAACAGAGGTCAGAATCATATGAAAATGAATCAATATGATGCTGCAACAGGAGAATTGGTGAAAACTTTATTCGAAGAAACAGACAGTAAATATGTTGAACCACAGCATCCGCTTACTTTCTTCCCGAATTCTAATACAGACTTTATCTGGCAAAGCCAGAGAACAGGATACAATCATCTGTTTCACTACAGTCTGGAAAAAGGTTTGGTATCACAGATCACAAAAGGAGACTGGCTGGTAACGGATATTTTAGGATTCAATGAAAAGAAAAAGGAGATCTATTTTACTTCTACAAAAGAAACTCCTTTAGAAAGACATTTGTATAGAATCAACTGGACGAACTTCAAGATGCAAAAACTGGATAATGCAGAAGGTATGCATATTGGAACACTGAGCAGTGATGGAAATTATCTGTACGATGCTTACAGCAATGCAAATTCACCAAGAATTGCCAATATTATTAATACGGCTAATTTAAAGACTACTAATATCCTTACTTCTGAAAATCCATTAAAGAATTACCAGAGACCGGAAATTAAAAATGTAGAATTAAAAGCAGATGACGGAACTCCTTTGTATGGAAAAATCATTCTTCCAACGAATTTTGATCCGAATAAAAAATATCCTACCATTGTGTATCTGTACAACGGACCACACTTACAGCTGATCACAAACAGCTTCCCGGCTTCAGGAAACCTTTGGTATGAATACATGGCTCAAAATGGATATATTATTTTCACCATGGACGGAAGAGGTTCTTCTAACCGTGGATTGAAGTTTGAGCAGGCAGTATTCAGAAATCTGGGAACTACAGAAATGAATGACCAGATGAAAGGAGTAGAGTATTTAAAATCTCTTTCTTATGTAGATGGTGACAAAATGGGAATCCATGGATGGAGCTTCGGAGGATTTATGACGACAAGTTTTATGCTTCGTAAGCCGGATGTATTCAAAGTAGGAGTAGCAGGCGGACCTGTAATCGACTGGAGTATGTATGAAATTATGTACGGAGAAAGATATATGGATACTCCACAGGAAAATCCACAAGGGTATGCTGCAGCCAATCTTTTAGATAAAGTACAAAACCTTAAAGGAAAATTACTGATGATTCATGGAGCACAGGATGATGTAGTAGTATGGCAGCATTCTATAAAATTCATCAAGTCAGCTGTTGATAATGGAGTTCAGTTAGATTACTTTACGTATCCGGGACACCCGCATAATGTGATCGGGAAAGACAGAGTTCACCTGATGCAAAAAATCACAGATTATTTTGATCAGAACCTTAAAAAATAAAAAAAAGTCCAGTCTACATGTAGACTGGACTTTTTTTGTTATTTATTTTTCTTATAGGTCAGAGACATATTATTTCCGTTGTTAACAAATGAGATGGTTCTTTTATTTTCATCAAAATAATCAACTTTAAAGTGAGTTGTATTTTTTCCAATGGTTAAATTCAGAATCTGCCCATCATTGTCTTTCGTTAATTCCCACTTTCCTTTATTAACGTCGTTTCCAATTGTGGCTTCAAAACTGAAATCTGGGTTGAAGTTCTGAAATACTTTATCGCTGCCAAAAAGAGATTTGATATCTTGTGGCTGGTTATTCACCACAGTCTCTACAAGCTGCCATTTTCCTACTAATTCTTTTGCTGTTTGAGCTTTAAATATGCCGGCTAAAGAAAGGCATACCATTACAATGTACTTTTTCATTATTTGAATTTTTAATTACAAGACAAATATACAATTAAATCCCATAAGTTGGATATGTAAATCATTGAAAATGAATAATTTAAATGATTAAAATTGATTAGTATGAATTGTTATTGAATATAGATTAAATGGTAGAATTATTTTTTTTATCAAATCGTATTTTATTGATTAATTACATTGTTGTCCTGAAGGTCACTTTAATTCTGATTACAGCGTCTCATGAGCGGATCTTAACAAACATCAATGTTTTTGATTTTTCAGAGCTGTAATTTTGTATTACTAAAATCAACAATATGGAATTAGGAATAGGAATGTTCGGGGATTTGGCTTTTGACCAATCTACCGGAAAATATAGAGATGCAGGGATTAAGATTCGTGAAATATTAGATCAGGTAAAATTCATGGATGAGGTAGGGCTTGATGTGTTCGCCATGGGAGAACATCACCGTCCGGATTATGCTGTTTCCTCTCCGGAAATAGTATTGGCGGCGGCAGCAAGTATTACCAAAAATATAAAACTAGCCAGTGGCGTTACTGTTTTGAGTTCTTCGGAGCCGGTAAAAGTATATGAGGATTTTTCAACACTGGATTTGATTTCAGATGGAAGAGCAGAGATCTTTGTGGGACGCGGAAGTTTCATTGAATCATTTCCGTTGTACGGATACTCATTGAATGATTATGAGCAGCTATTTGACGAAAAATTAGAATTATTACTGAAAATCAATTCTGAGGAAAACGTAAGCTGGTCAGGGAAACTTCGTGCTCCAATGCAAAACCAAACCGTCTATCCACGAGCAAAAAATGACGGAAAACTTTCTATCTGGAGAGCTGTAGGAGGAACTCCGCAGTCTGTGTTGAGTGCAGCACAGCTAGGAATGCCTCTGGTGGTAGCTATTATTGGAGGAATGCCGATCCAGTTTAGAAATCTGATCGAATTCTATAAACAGGAATACCAAAAAGCAGGACATGATGTTTCGAAAATGCAGATCGCTGTTCATTCCCATACTTTTGTGAGTGATGATCAAAAAGTGGTGGATGGGTATTTTCATAATTATAAATCTCAGATGGATAGAATAGGGTCGTCCAGAGGATGGGCTCCCTACACAAAAATGCAGTATGACGGAGGAAGAAGCAAAGACGGAGCCTTATTTATCGGAAGTCCGGCAGAGGTAGCAGATAAAATTGCTTATATGAAGGAGATTTTCGGAATTACAAGATTTATCGGACACATGGATGTGGGAGATCCTGCTCATGATGTGATGATGAAATCTATCGAATTATTCGGTAAAGAAGTGAAACCTGTTTTAAAAGATTTATAAAATAAAACCGCTGTTGATATTCAACAGCGGTTTCTTATGGAGTCACAAAAATTATATTTTCTGATAATAGACAATGGACACCTGGGAATGAAATGGAAGCATAAAGGTTTCCCAGCCGTTTTCCTGATCTGTTTCTTTACTGAGCAGATATTTGTTGTCTATCATATCAATCAGTAAAAGTTCCGGAGAGAAAAAAGTAAGTCCTATTTTATGTTTTGAAGGATCTTCCAGATGAGAAGAAATCAGATCCAGTTTAAAATTGTCAAAAGGAAAAAATGTATTCCCCAAGACATCAGGTAAGCTTCGGATCACTCCGCCTAATTGTGAAACATAGTTACTAGCAGCACTACTTAACAAAAAAGGGATTTGTTTGGCTCCTGGATTTTTCTGAACAAGCTCCCAATAATTCTTTACAGGATTTTCTTTTTCATCAAAAACCTGATGCTGAATTTTATATTCGAAATAGGTATCATCAAATATATAACGATCCCAAACCATATCAGAACTTTGATCAATGACAATGCGAAAAGCGAGTTTTATCTTTTTCATCGTTTCATCCATTTTATCATTTACACTTCCATAAAAAGAATCAAGGCATTTTCACTCAACGCCTCAAATTCCAATTCTTCAAGTTCCCAAAGCAGGATAGCATCCCGATTTTCCATCAGTCTGTTTTGAAACTCAAATGCACCGTTGATAACCATTCCGAAAATAGATTTATCAGCATCTTTCAATGCATAATATCCTTCAGCGCGGCCATTATAAAGTCCGATAAAATTAGGCTGCTGTAATACCTTAGAAATATTAAAAGCATTGTTTTTTAGGGTGAAATCCAATACATTTTTGGTGTAGTTCTGAATGTTTTCTTCTTTTTTAAATTCAAAAATTAGAACATCTGTCCGGTCATGATACACCATATTTTTGATGACAATATCTTTTCCTGCCTGAGTATTCAGCGTAAGAGACATTCCTGCTGAAATCGTTTCGTAAAAGTCGGTGATGATAATTTCCCCGTACAGGGGCAGTATGAGAAGAGTTCTTTCTTCCTCAAAACTGAGTCTTAATTCTCCTTCAATATCCAGAACTATCTCTTTGACGTTATACAGAGTATAAGTTCTATCTTTATCGTTAAGAATCTCAGTAACGGTATTTTTTTCATTTTCCTGCCAGATTCTGAAATCATTTTTGAAAATTTTAGAAGGCGCTTGAACTAACATATGTGTACAATTTAATATTTCCACGAGACACAGATCTATACATTGCTTTTGGGGATGAGAAACAAACGATTGATATCTATATCAGACCTGTGCTTTGTGGAAATAGGATAATAACTAATATTTAAAGAACTTTTCAGAATTTATGCCGATACTTTTATAGTATGAGTAAGGGTAAAACCACCGCTTACGCTTCCGGAAATAGTTGACATTTCATTAGCTGTTCCGTCACTGAATACATTATCATTGGCATTGTATGTATATCCGGTCATTCCTTTGTATCCTGTACTTGCAGCAACCTGTACCACTGCACTGTCGCTTCCTTCCGGAAATGCAATCTGAGTCACCAGTAAAGACTGGCCCGCAGAATTGTAAATGTGGACATGAATATGAGTAGCCCTTCCATTATACCAACCCGGAAAAATAGATGTGAATTTTACCTGGCCATTACTATCTGTGGTCTGTCTTCCTCTTAAAAAATGAACCGTAGTATAGTTGGTGGGCTGCATCCCAGTTCCTCCATATTCAGAGTAGTTTCCATCTTTATCGCAATGCCAGATGTCTACAAAAGCGCCCTGTAAAATAGCACAACTTGTATTTACATTCTGTACCGTGATGGTAATCGTAAAAGGAACTCCTGTTCTGTCACTGACAATATTACTTTGAACGAGACTGGATGGAGATTTTGTAGGAAACGGCCCTTCAGTTTCTGTATTGGTAACCGAACATCCTGTAGAACCTGAGCCTGTTGAGGTACCAGAAGATGAATCTGTAATATCATCATCATTTCCGCAATGGATCAAAAGAGGAGCGGCAACAGCTGTTACTCCGGCTAATCCAAGACTTTTCAGAAAGCCTTTTCTATTCATTGTTTTCATAATACAGGGGTTTAAGATTATACTTTAGGCTGGAAGTATGAAGATGGGAGAGGGAAGTTTTTGAATGCGTAAGATCATCCAGAACCCCGCTCACAGCTTTCAGCCTTTTTCTTACTCCAAAAGTATTTTCAAAAAATGGTGCAGGAAAATTTATGAGGTAAACGAATAAAATGTGTCGGTAAATAAGTGTTTTTTAAGAATTGTTAAGAGAACGGATGGGAATTGGAAGAAGGAAACTGGAAGTGGTGAGCAATATTTTCAAGACATTCATTACTTCCATCTGATTATTTATTCACAATCTTCATCACCAGATCTTTGTAAGTTTCCCCGATAGGAATAATGAAATCTCCAATGTAGATGTTGCGGTTGACAATGGTTTTAATATTTTGTACGGGAACAATATAAGATCGGTGTACTCTCACAAAATCCTTTTCAGGGAGCTTTTCCAGGATATTTTTCATAGAAGAGCGTGCGGTGATGGTAGAATGGTCGTTTAAATGGATCTGGATATAATCATCTAATCCTTCAATCAGTACAATATCGTTGAAATTGATTTTATGAAGTTTGTAATCAGCGCGTATGGAAAGGTATCTTATTTCATCAGCGTCAGCACTGTTTTTTACTTTCTCCACTGCGGCCTTGAATCTTTCGAAAGAAAATGGTTTTAAAAGATAATCAACTGCATTAATGCTGAATGCATCTACAGCATATTCTGAATAAGCCGTTGTAAAGATTACTTTGGTATGCTGGGAGATGTTTTTATAAAAATCCATTCCGTTTTTGGAAGGCATTTCTATATCGAGGAAGATGAGGTCTACAGGAAATTTGTTAAGATATTTTTGCGCATCACTTTGCGTATTGAAGACCTTTTCAAGAGAAAGGTTTTCAATTTTTCCGGCGTAATTCTCAATGATTTTCAAGGCGAGAATTTCATCGTCAAGAGCGATGGCTTTTATCATAGGCCTATAGTAATTTAATTTTTAAATCAACTTCAAAAGTCTTCCCGTCATTGATCATGCTCAATGAATGTTTTCCCGGATAAACCTGTTGTAAATGTTCAAGAGTATTTTTTAATCCCACTTTTAAACTTTCTTCATCTGTAATATTCCGGTTCACAATATTATTAAAAACTTGAAAATGAAGCTGTTCTTCCCGGATCATTATTGTAACGGTTATTTTAGAATTTTCTTCTGCATTAAAGCCATATTTGAAGGCATTTTCAATAAAATTAACCAAAATAAAAGGTGCTATCTGTAAATTCTTTGTTTCGCCAGTTTCAGTATAAGAAAAATCCAAGCTGCTGTCTGTTCTGATCAGCTGAAGAGCAATATAATCTTTTACATATTCAATTTCTTTGCTGAGTTTTACCAGATCTTTACTGCTTTCCTGTACCACATAGCGCATGACATTGGAAAGCTTCAGAATTCCGTTGGGAGTATCATCAGATTTGAGTAAAGCGAGTGAATAAATCGAGTTTAAAATATTAAATAAGAAATGAGGCTGCAATTGGTATTTTAAACTTAATAATTCTGCTTTGGCTTTGGAACGTTCCAGTTCCTTTTTCTCAATATTTTTAAAAATAAAAAGGGAAGATAAAAATGAAAACAGAAAGGGAAGGAGTGATGAAAAGATCATCTGTGCATAAAAACTATTATTTCCAGATTGAAAATTTCTCTGAGAAAATCCCTGCTCCATGGGTGGCGGAGGTATATTTCCATTGGGGTTTACAGGAGGTGGCTGCATCTGCATAGGGAAATGTTGTGCAGTAATCCTGTTTTCTGCAGTAAGATAATTAGGTACAAAAACCATCATTCCAAAACAGATCAAAAGACAGATGATAAACAGAACGTATCTTTTTTTGCTGTAGAACTTTGGAAGAAACAGATTGAGGTTGAGATAAAAAAAGAGAACTACCAATACAAAACGGATAAACTCTCGCTGGAATGGAGACACTTTAAAAACGGACAACGTTCCGTCAAAATCCGGAGAAGAAACAATCGGGATTGTTAAGAGTAACAAAATAAGGATAATATGTTGCCCGATTTTTTTCACGCCGTCAATGAATATTAAATATTATGATCTTCAAATGTAATGAAATGACATATAAAAAAATACACCTAAGCAGAAAATAAGAGATTTTCATAACTTAGGTGTACTTCAATACAGGTAAGCTGATAGCTTTAAAAATGAACGGAATGTAATCTTAAATTTATACGATCTCAATCAAGCTTCCTCTTTCCTCATCTTTAATGATATTGAGCGCTGTAGGGATTTTCTCTTTCAGTTCTTCAACGTGAGAAATGATTCCCACAATCCTGTTTTCTTTCATCAGATTAGTGAGGGTTTCAAAAACAATATTTACTGATTCTGTATCCTGAGTTCCGAATCCTTCATCAATAAAAAAGAAGTTCTTATCTGCCTGCGCGTTGGCCTGAACACTTTCTGCCAATGCCAGCGCAAGGCTTAAAGAAACCTGAAAGGCCTGTCCTCCCGAAAGTGTTTTTACACTTCTGCTTTTTCCTTCGTTGAGGTAATCAATGATTTCAAAATCGTTATTTTCATTAAGCTGAAGGCTTAGCTGATTTCTTGTCATCCGGTGGAAACGCACATTCGCATGATCACAAAGCTGTCTCAGATAAATAGACGAAACATATTGTACAAAACCTGCTCCTTTAAACAGATTCATCATGATTTTTAGATTTTCAGCACGTTTCTGGAGTTTTGCCAGTTCCTTTAAAAGAGTTTCTTTTTTTACGAATTCTTTTTCCAGTCGGTCTATTTCTGCAGTTTTGGTAACTACGGAATCACTGATTTTTTTCTGCTCACTTTGCGCCTCCTGGAACTGCTGTTCAGCCAAAGAAAACTGTTCGTTATCGAATGAAAGTCCCTTCAGTTTTAATTCCAGTTCGATGATGAATTTCTTTAGAGCTTCAAATTCAACCTTGAAATTCTGGATTTTGACTCTTACAAGCTGAACATTGATGTCCTGAAGCAAGATATTTTCAACTTCTCTGAATTGAGTGAAATTTTGATCTGCCAAAGCCTTACCAATAGCTTCTTCATTTCCGGAAATTTCTTTTTCAAGCTCGGTAATCTGTTTTTCAGATTGATTGACAATTGCTCTTTGCTCCGCCAGTTTTGGAGAAAGAATTTTTTCCTGCTGCAATGCCTTCTGATAATTTTCTTCAGTTTCTTTATTGGATTGTACAAGTTTTTGATAAGCTTCTTCAATCTCTGTTATTTCCTTTTGAGCATACAGATTCCAGTTCAGGATCTTAAGACCGGAACGGCTGATATTAATCTGTTCCTGTTTTGAAACCTCTTCCATGCGGAAACCTTCCAGAGCACTTTTATACTTTTCCAGCGTTTTAGCCTCTTTTTCCAGTGCTTCTCTTTCCAGTGTTACATTTCGTTCTGTTTCTTCAATCTTTTTTTCCAGCGTAAAAGAGTCTGAGCGTTTTTTTTCAAAATCCTCTTCCTGATCCGGAGAGAATGGTTTCCAGATGAAATTCTGAAGATGGGTTTCAATATTTTGTTGAATGTGAAGAACAGTTTTCTGCTCCGAAAGAAGCTGTTCTTCAAAGATTTTTTTGCGGTCGAGAATCTTATCAATTTCTGCTTCCTGCTTTTGAAGACCGATTACTTCCTGCTCAACCGATGTTATTTTCTCCTGAACTTCCTGCAGCTCAGCATTCACATCGTGAAATTCCACAATATGCGGATGTTCCTTAGACCCGCAAAGAGGGCAGTTTTCACCGTCATGAAGTTCACTGGCAAAACGGGAAAGTTCTTTTTGTATTTTAAGGTGATCCAGTTTCTGAGAAAGCTCTTTTTTCTTTGTTTCTAAGGTTTCTCTCCTGTTTTTGAAATCATCTTTATAATTTTCATGATAGGCAAAAGGTTGTAATTCTTCTGCAATTTCTCCGATTTGTTTTTGATGTTTCTCAACCTTTTCGGTTTGTTCCTGCAGGGATTTTTTTAAATTTTTTTGTTGAATAAACCAGTTTCCGACTTCTGAAAGTAAGGCAGAATTAAGTTTCTGTTCTTTTAAGTTTTTAACCAGGGCAGAAAGCTCATCAATGGTCTTTTGAATCTTTTCTTTGTTGATATCAACTTCTTTTACCTTTTCGGAACCTTTCTGTGTTCTTTCATTCAGAACTTTGATTTCTTCAGAAAATTTCAGGATCTGAATGATGAGGTTCAGGTCGTTTTCCTGGATTCTGGATTGCTCCAAGGCCTTAAACTTTGGTTCAAGAGCTGTGAGCTGCTCTTTTATGATGGTAAAAGCTTTTTCAGTTTCCTGCCAGCTTTTGATTTGTTGTTCTTTATCGTTTCGTTTATCAGCAATTTCTTTTGAAAGCTTATTTTTCTCAATAATCAACGGGTTGAAAATCCTGAAAACACGGTCGTATAATTCCATTTGTGCTTCCAGAGCATCTATTTGAGGCTTTTCTTCAGAAAGTTTAGTGAATTTTTCCTTATTCTGCTGTAAACTATCGAAGTCACTTTTTAAGTTTTTCAGCTGTTGATAAGTTTGGGAAATCTTTTCCAGCTTTTCATTGGATTCCGAAAGGAGTTTCTGTTCCTTTGCCAGCTGTTCTTTCTGAATCTTGATTTTTTCCTCATTGATTTCTTCAAAACCTTTTAGCTGTCCTTCCAGCTGATCCAGTTCAGATCTGTTTTTTACATGGAGTGCAGAAACATTGTTCTGAAGATCAAATTTCTGAAGATTAAAAATCTCCTTCATCATATTCGTTCTTTCTGCAGCACCCAATTCAAGGAATTCTTTGAACTGCCCCTGCGGAATAATGATGGTTCTTTTAAAATTGGAATAGCTTAAACCAATAATTATTTCTGCATTCGAATGATCTAAAGGAATCCATTTGCCATTAATATGCTCATAAAAAGTAATGGCATTAGGCTTTACTTCTTCGAATTTTTTTGAATTTCTTTTAAAATCACGGGTAGCACGGAAAAGCTTATTCTCATAATTCACAAAATCAAATTCTATATAAGAACTGTTTGATTTCAGATTCATCATGTTGTAAGCCCTTTTATCACGCATGTTCAGACGCTCCGTTTCCCCATAAAGAGCAAACGAAATCGCTTCTAAAACGGATGATTTTCCGGAACCCACAGCACCGAAAATACCAAATAATCCCGCTTCAGTAAGATTTCTGAAATCAATAGTCTGGTGTTCCTGATAGGAGTAAAGTCCTTCGATTGTTAATTGAACAGGGATCATGGCTTATGCATTTAAAATTTCGTTAAACAAATTCATCAGTTCTTCATTGGCTTCCTGCCCGCCGTTTTTGGATTTAAAATAGTCTTTAAATAATATATCAATATCCTGACTTAAATTGATTTCATGGTTTTGATCTTCTGATAATTCCAGGTTTTTTACTTTGGGAATAAGGTGAACAATTCCGTTGTGCGACTGATAGATTAATCTTCGTTCATCAGCTGTTAAAAAAGTCTCACTTTCCAGTGTAAGTTCTATAAATGTATATGGATTTTCACCTAACCAGCTGACTGTATCATCAATGGAGGTAAATGTTTTTCTGACTAAAGCTCTTCCTTTTGTCAGTGTTTTCTTCTCGTAAGAAACAGGTTTTCCCGGCTCTGCATCAATAATGGAAACATATTTTGTCTGTCCCGCTTCACTGAAACTGTAGCACAGAGGAGAAGAAGAATAAATAACAGGTTTTTCCTTCGTTCCGATATTCTGAAACCCATGCAGGTGGCCCAAGGCTGTATACTGAATCTGTTCAGGAATGCTATCCGAAAAAATAAGATCTGCATTTCCGATTTTAATAGGTTTTTCTCCTTCCGGCTCTTCCAGAACTTCCGAACCTCTTTTATTCATATATAAATGGGCGGTCAGAAGATTAACTCCGGAATCATCACAAAACTGATCGGCAAGATTTTTCCATGTCTGTGAAAGAACTTTGTTGATTTCTTCCTCTTTATTTTCACCAAAATATTCCTTTAACCGGATTTCATTGGCATAAGGAGTGTGAAGAATTCTTACCGGGAAATCTATTCCTTCTATTTTCAGTTCGATAAAGCCTTCTTTTGAATGGGTAATGTTGAAATATTCTGTACCAAAAGGGCTGATCTCTGCTTTAGGATGGCCTATTAAAATGATTCCGCATTCCCTGGCCAGAGCATCAGGAGCATTGATTAAACTGGGAGAATCATGATTACCGGAAATAGCAATTACCGGACGTTTACCGTTTAGTGATAACCGTTTTAAAGTTTTATAAAAAAGTTCAACGGCCTCTACACCTGGATTGAAATTATCGAATAAATCTCCGGCAATTAAAACTAAATCAACGTTTTGCTCGTCGGCAATCTGAACAATTTCATTCATCACCAAAACCTGTTCTTCTAGTCTTGAAAAACGGTCGAGGCGTTTACCCAAATGCCAGTCGGCAGTGTGGAGGATTTTCATAATCTAAGTTTGAGAATTAAAAAAGAGTATATGCAGAGAATTATTTTGCAAATATTAAAATGTAAATATAGAAAATACTTAATTTTAAAAAATAAGGTTTCCCTTAATTCAGATAAAAATTTCAGACAATTTTGCCTGTTGCCAGCTATCATTTTAGTACTTTAAATTCAGCTGTTTCAAAAACTGAGCAGGGTTTGGCAAAGGATTATTTTACAGTGTATTATCACCCTCCCTTGCTTTGAAATCTTCTCGAATTTTCTTTAACTTGGCTTTCCTTTCTGCTTCTGCATTTTGTATTTTGCGTTTTTTCTGATCAATTTTCTTTTTATTTTTTTGCCTGTTCGCTTCGTTGTTTTTGCTCATATTTTTTGTAACGAATAATTTTTATGGGTGAGAATAACTTCTTCAAAAATAAGAAACAAAAAGGAAGAGTGTTGTGGATTTCCGTATAAACTTATAATAAATTAATTTTGTGAAAAAAAGATGGAACAACAGTCCAAAGATCCTTTACATGGAAAAAGGCTGGATGCTATCCTTGAAGAACTCGTAGAATACTATGAAGGTTTTGAAAAGCTTGGCGAACAGATCAATATAAAATGTTTTACAGATAACCCAAGTATAAGCTCTTCCTTGAAGTTTTTAAGAAAAACACCCTGGGCAAGAACAAAAGTTGAAAGTCTGTATCTCTTTGTCCTGAGACAGAAAAAAAGAGAAGAAGGTAGAAGAAAATAAAGGCGGTAAAAAGAAGATCTATTTTTCTTTATGCCTTTCATAACATCCTTCTTCTATCTCCTGGCTTCCAAGCTCATTGAATCATTTCAAAAATAGTATATTTGTATTATTAATCGTGAAACAAAATCACGAAAAAAAGAAAAAATATGACAATTGAAAACAATCACGTTGTAGCTGTACGTTACATCCTTCACACTATCGAAGCGGACGGAACTAAAGTTCTTGTAGAAGAAACAACAGCAGAAAATCCACTTACATTTTTGTATGGTGTAGGAATGATGATTCCAAAGTTTGAACAAAATATCTTAGGTTTAAAAGCTGGTGATAAAGCTGCTTTTGTTATTCAGCCTGAAGAAGCTTATGGTGAAAGACAGCCTGATGCTATCGCTCAATTGCCAATTGAGATGTTCAAAGAATCAGGAACTCCACCTATTGGAGCTATTTTACCTTTATCTGATAACCAAGGGAATAATTTCCAGGCATTTGTGGTAGAAGTAACACCAGAAGTTGTAGTTGCAGATCTTAACCACCCAATGGCAGGTAAAGTGTTAGACTTTGAAGTAGAAGTTTTGAACACACGTCCGGCAACTGAAGAAGAATTGGCACATGGTCATGCTCACGGAATTGACGGTACTGACGCTCACTAAAAAATACTCTTAATGTCTGGTTTTTCCGGATATTTGTATACCAATCCATTATGGTTTTGGATAAAAGACAAAAATACCCCACAGAATTTCTGCGGGGTATTTTTATGGTAATGTATATTGTTAATCCAAAAATTCTCCTGAAACATAATACCAGCGTTCATGCATTTTCTGAAAAAGAGAAAACTCATGATGAAGTTGAGGATGGCCATCCTGATCTGTATAATAGGCTTTAAACTCTACATGATTTAAAGTGGGAGTCCGGATGATTTCCAGCTTTGTCCACTGGTTGATTTCTCCCCATTCCTGAAGGTCTTTCTTATTGTGATATTTTCTTTTTCCGGGAAGAGTGGTTTCCATCAGATATTCACCATTGGGAATAGCAAACGCGGAGAACCTTGAACGCATCAGAGCTTCAGCCGTTGGAGCATGTTTTTCTCCGGTATGATAAGGCTTGCAGCATTCTTCGTAGGATTTTCCTGAACAGCAGGGACAGTCCATATATTGTATTTTAAATTTTAGATGCAAAAATAATCAATATCAATAGAAACGGGCTTTAGCCCGTTAAAAAATAAACAAATAAAAATCCATTGGCTTTAGCCGAAACATAAAAAAGAAGCACTCTAATTAAAGAATGCTTCTCGTTGATTTATTTAATAAAACCTCTGTTTCTTAATAAAGGTTTAATATCCGGATCGTGTCCTGTAAAGTCTCTGAACGCCTGATTCAGATCTACAGAATTTCCTACAGAAAGAATGTATTTTCTGAAACGGTCACCGTTTTCTCTGGTCAGACCTCCGTTTTTACTGATCCATTCCCATGCATCGTTATCCAATGTTTCAGACCATAAATAAGCATAGTATCCTGCTGAATATCCACCTCCCCAGATGTGTGCAAAATAAGGAGTATGGTATCTCGGAGGAACTGTTGCTAAGTTGAATCCATGGCTGGCTAAAGATTGTTTTTCAAAATCTAAAACAGGAATAAACTGGCTGTCATTGCTTACGGTATGCCAATCCATATCAAGCTCGGCAGCAGAAACCAATTCAGTAGTCATATATCCCTGATTGAAAGTAGCTGCTTTTTTAATTTTTTCTACCAAAGCCTGTGGAATAGGCTGTTTCGTTTCATAATGAACGGCATAATTCTTCAGAACAATAGGATCCAAAGCCCAGTGCTCATTGATCTGAGACGGGAATTCTACGAAGTCTCTTGGTACATTTGTTCCTGAAAGAGAAGGATATTTCTGGCTGGCAAACATTCCGTGAATGGAGTGTCCAAATTCATGGAAAATAGTTGAAACATCATCATAGCTGATTAATGAAGGCTTTCCTGGAGCTGGTTTCTGATAATTGTAGCAGTTAACGATTACAGGTTTTGTTCCTAATAAATAAGACTGCTCAACAAAATTGCTCATCCATGCTCCACCGTTTTTAGAATCTCTTGTATAGAAATCCAGGTAGTAAATGGCGATAGATTTTCCATCATGATCGAACACCTCGTATGTTACTACATCAGGGTGGTACACCGGAAGATCTGTTCTCTTTTTGAAAGTCAGTCCATAGAATTTTTCAGCGGCAAAGAAAACTCCTTTTTCAAGAACCGTTGTAATTTCAAAATAGGGTTTTATTTGGCTTTCATCAAGATCAAACTTAGCTTTTCTTACCTGTTCAGCATAAAAATTCCAGTCCCAAGGTTCTACTTTGAAACCTCCTTTCTGCTGATCAATCAGATCCTGAATGTCTTTTGCTTCACGTCTTGCTGTCTCCACTGCAGGAGTCGCAATCTGATTCATCAGTTGAGTAGCTGCTTCAGGTGTTTTGGCCATCTGATCCTGAAGTTTCCATTCAGCAAAGTTTTTCTTGCCTAAAATCTGAGCTTTTTTCAATCTCAGTTTAGCCAGTTGCTCAATTGTAGATCTCGTATCATTAGCATCCCCTTTTTCAGCTCTTGTCCATGAAGCTTTGAACAGCTTTTCTCTGGTAGCTCTGTTTTTCAAGTTTTGTAAAAGAGGTTGCTGTGTTGTATTTTGTAACGCCAGAAGATATTTTCCAGGTTGTCCTGCTGTTTTAGCATCAGATGCTGCTGCTGCAATTTCATCAGCAGAAAGGCCGTCAAGTTCTTTAGCATCAGAGAAGAAAACTCCACCTTGCTTTCTTGCCTCCAATAATTTATTGGAATATTGAGTAGAAAGGGAAGCCAGCTCCTGGTTGATTTGTTTTAGTTTTTCTTTATCAGCTGCAGAAAGGTTGGCTCCTGCGATTTCAAAATTCTGCTTATAATATTGTACAAGTCTTTTGCTTTCAGAATCAAGACCGTCTTCTTTGATGGATTGTATTCTTTTATAAAGATTTTCATTCAGGTACAATTTATCAGAATGTGCCGCAAAAATAGGTGCATATTCTTCATCCAAAGCCTGTAAGGTAGGATTTGTATTGGCACTTGTCAGATTGGAGAATACAATTTGTGCTCTTCTTAATACTTCACCACTTTTTTCCAATGCCACGATGGTATTTTCAAAAGTAGGAGCAGCAGGATTGTTGGCAATCTTTACAATTTCAGTTTCATGCTGCTTTAAACCATAGTTAAAAGCAGGTTTGAAGTGTTCATTTTTGATTTTGTCAAACTCCGGAGCTTCATACTGAAGCTTGCTTTTCTTCATAAAAGGATTTGAAGATAAAGAGGGATCAGGGGCAGGAAGCTCCTGTTGAATATCGGTCTGTTTCATTGTAGTACAAGATTGATTGAACGCCAAGGCAGAAATTAATAATACCGATGAAATATTCTTCATAAATATAGTTGTTATTAAATGATAAAGATATTAAAAACTTGCATCATAGAATCTATTTTGGCGTACGTATTTATTGAAACTGTTCCGGGAGTGTTTTTAAATGAATGAGTTAGATATAGTAAGTAAAGAAAAGGGCTTCTGAAAAATCTGTGTTGCAGACAATTGCAGTATTTTTAAATGTAATGTAATATTTTTTATAAATTAGTTGTTATTTAATAAAGGAATCAAAAAAAATAATCAACAAAAGAAATAAGCATGAAAACAAGGACTTTATTTATTTTTTCTGCCTTAGTGGCATTAGCCTCATGTAATGATAAACATGAGAACAGAAACAGAGACAGAGAGGGAGAAAGAAGCAACTGGGTAGAGAAAGTAGTAACGAAAGAAAGTGGCCCGATACAGCATAAAGAATTTAACGGAGATTTTGATGAAATCCAGGTTTCACAGGCTATAGAAGCTGAAATTATAAAATCTGAAACAGAAAAAGTAGAAATCTCAGCACCTCAGAGTATCATCAATGAAATTCTTGTAGATAATGATGGCGGAAAACTGCATATTCATTATAAGCCGGGGATCAGAGTGATGAATATCAGTAAAGTGACGGCAAAAATTTATACAAAAGATTTTAAGAAACTTCTTGCTGACTCAGCTGCAAGAATTATTATAAAAGATAAATTTACCCAGGAAAAAACAGAGATCGAAGCATCTAGTGCAGGAAGTATTTCTGGTGATCTGGAGGCTAACGATATGGATATCAATGTAAGCAGCAGCAGCAGTTTCGATGGTAAAATCTGGGCTGTAAACCTTGATATTGAATCTTCATCTGGATCCACACTTGATCTTTCCGGAAAAGCAAAAAAAGTAGAGGTAAGTGCCTCTTCAGGAAGCAGTGTTTCTGCTAAAGGAGTTGTTGCTGATAATGTAGATGCTGATGCTTCCAGTGGAGCAAGTATTCAGATCAGTGCTGTTTCCAGTGTGAATGCAGGCGCTTCATCCGGTGGAAGTGTAGACATTTCGAAAAAAGGAGAGCTTAAGAGTGTCATCAAAGATGAAAGCAGCGGTGGAAGCGTAAACATCCAATAAATTAATCCTGGGATTCCTCCTCATCTTCTTCATCAGTGGATGAGGAACCTTCCCAGTTTTTATTATCAAAATTAAGATTGTCATAAGCTAATAATTCCTCCTCCCGTTGGAGGATTTCTTTTGTGGTAAATAGCGTAATGTCATCATCATTTTCCTTCATTTTTGCAAGTTTCCTGACTGAAGCTTTATCAATAGCCATAAATCTTTGTCCAAGACGTCTTGCGGCATATTTCCTCATTCCTGTTTCATGAAGTACATCCACAGCCATATCAACCGCTGTTCCTAATGTTTCACGGTAGATATGATTAACACCGCTGTTTAGATAATCATAAGCATCAATCCTGTTTTTCGCTCTTACAAAAATTTTCACATTGGGATAATGTTCACGCACAAGTTCTGCAATGAATTTGTTATCATCTGAATCATCCAGACATAAAACCAGAATTTCAGCATCTTCAATTCCTGCGGCTCTTAAAATAGGTATTCGGGTGGCATCACCATAATAGACTTTAAAACCATAGCTTCTGAGCAATTTCACACGATCAGAATCACGGTCCAAAATGGTAGCGGGTATTTTATTGGCTTTTAAAAGACGTCCCACTGTACTTCCAAAATGCCCAAAACCTACAATGATAATTTTCTTTTGAGTAACATCACTGTCGAGAATATTATAATCATGTTCTTCCTCTGGAATTTCTTTAATGAATTTCGGGGTAATCAACTTATCATTGATAATAAGAAGAATGGGAGTAATGCACATGGTGATTGCCGTAACAGCCATCATTTGTGCATTCATTTCAGGGCCTAAAAGATAGAGATCCGACGCATAATTGAGCAGTACAAATGCAAATTCTCCTACCTGAGAAAGCGCAAAAGCATAAAAAAGACTCTGAGGAGTATCTATCCTGAAAAACTTTCCAATCGTATATAAAACAACAAATTTTACAGCCAGTACAGCAAAAACAGTACTGAAGATAAATAACGGATCTTTCTGAATAATATTAAAATTGATCGTTGATCCTACACTGACAAAGAAAACAGCTAGCAGCAGTCCTTTAAAAGGATCAATCTGGGCTTCCAGTTCATGACGGAATTCACTGTTGGCAAGCATGACTCCTGCAAGGAAAGCTCCCAGTGCCGGAGAAAGCCCGATAACAACCATCAGTTCAGAAACTCCAATAACGAGGAATAGGGAAGAAGCCGTCAATAATTCTGCCATTCCAGATTTTGAAACATAGCGCAGAAAAGGAACAAAGACATATCTGCCCAGTAAAATAAGCAAAGCTACTCCGAAAATTACGGTTCCGGCCTGGAGCCATTCCGGTAGTTTTTGAATCAGAATCTGAATTTCATTATCATGATGCTTGGCTTTATAATTGGCCAGAATAGGAAGTATTGCTAAAATAGGAATCACTGAAATATCCTGAAACAGCAAGGTAGAGAATGAAGCTTCTCCTGCTGTAGTCTTAAGGTTATTCTTTTCCTGCAAGGTCTGGAGGACAATTGCGGTAGACGATAAAGCAAAACACATCGCAATAGCTATTGCTTTGTCTACTCTCCAGCCTACACTTGTAAATACTAAGAAAAGCAAAAGAATGGTGAGTACCATTTGAGAAAGTCCCAGACCCATTATTTTTTTTCGCATTTCCCAGAATTTGCGGGGTTCCAGCTCTAAGCCTACCAAAAATAAAAGCATGATGACTCCAAACTCGCTGGCATGCATAATGTCATTGACATTATTTCCTGTAAGTTTAAGGGCATAAGGACCTATAATGATTCCTCCTAAAATATAACCGATTACAGAACTCAACCCTAATTTCCTGGCCAATGGAACCATAATAATGGCTACACCCAGGAAAATTAATGTGTTCATCGCTAAGCTGGATTCCATATGCTATTGATTGAGTAGTTCTGTAAATTCCTTTTTATGTAAAATAATTTCTTTTTTAGAAAGCTTGTTAGCTTCGTATACGATTTTGATGTGCCTGATATCTGCTTTGAAAACCTTTAATGAAACAATCAGTCCGCTGATGAGCTCATCTATGGTATATTGATAGGTTCCGGTTTTGCTGAAAGATCTTTCTTTTCCGCCTGTGGTGACCAGAATATATACTTCTTTTCCTTCCAGAGGATTATGTTCACCTTCTTTAAGCCAGTCTCTGTCGAAAACTTCATCAATCCATAATCTGAGAAGTGGAGGCATTCCAAACCATATCAGAGGAAACTGAAAAACAAAACGTTCATAGTTTTTAAGACGTTTTCTTTCCCGGAAAGCGGCAATATGGAAGTCAGGATATTCTTCGTAAAGATCTCTTAGGGTATAATGCTGGTGGCGAACGTAGAAATTGATGAGCTCTACATTCGAATTGGAGTGCTCCAGATAAGGGTGTGCAAATACTACCAGCGTCTTCTTCATAATCCTGTTTTCAGTAAATATAAGAAAAAAATATTGAATAAAAGATGGTTTTTATGCGGTTTTATTAATTTTTTAATATGAAAAAATCAATTTAACATTAAGAAAAGGTAAAGAATTGATGCTATTTTCGATTTTTAAATAAAAAATCAGGTCGTGATGACCTGATCTGTTTATATATTCTGAAAATGATTGACTGATTTACCATCCTCCGGATGCACCGCCGCCGCCAAAACTTCCGCCACCGCCGAAGCCTCCAAAGCCACCGCCACCACCGCCGGAACTTCCTCCGCCAAAGTCACCGCCTCCGAAACTGCCAGGGAATGGGAAGAAGCCACCAGGATAATTTCGGCGTCCTTTCCTTGTGATAATCACATCATCATCGTCGTCATTATTTCCGCCACGTCCGCCCCCTCTGTTACCAAAAAGGATAGCAATAATGATGAAAATAACAAAAGCAATGATAAGGACTTTAAAAGCACTTCCGTTGCCGGAAGGAGCTGTGGTTGCTACAGGTTTGAATTTTCCCTCAACAGCCTCCATAATGGCTGAGGTTCCACCGTTGATTCCTTCATACCAAAGGCCTTTTCTGAAATTTGGGGTGACAATATAATCTAAGATCTGTCCTGCTACGGATGCCGTAAGATATTGTTCCACGGCACGTCCCTGCTGGATAGACATTGTTCTGTCTTCTGTGGCAACAAGGAAAACCACTCCGTTATCCACCCCTTTTTTTCCGATTTTCCATTTCTCTCCGAACATGGTTGCCAGAAAATTCACATCTTCTCCTTTGGTGGAGCGGATGATGACTACTTCAATTTCCGTTGAGGTAGAATCTGCAAACTTAATCAGTTTATTATTCAGGGCATCTTTTTCCTGCTGAGAAAGCAATCCTGCTTCATCAAAAACAGGATAGAGGACTGCTGGTTTTTCAGGAATGGTGTATTGTGCTGATACAAAAGTGTAAAAGCAGAGTAGTAAAAATGAAAATACTATTTTAAGAGAATGTAATTTCATTTGAGAGTTGGTTTGGATTTTCTCCTTCTACAGGAAAATATTTTTTGAGTTCAAGTCCTGTTTCCAGGATGGCACTTTTCAGAGCCTGATAATAATTTCCTTTGGCAAATTCAGCAGTGATATAATCGTGAAGATGATCCCAGTAAGACTGTCTTACCTTTTCATGAATTCCGATATCTCCAATAATGGTAAGATATTTTTGTTCGAAATTGACATGGAAAAGCACCGCATTTCGGTCAGCGGTTTTATCCATATCGAGTTTTTTGAAAACATCAAATGCCGTTTTAGCATCACGGTTTTCTGTATTGGAATCAATATGTACCCTGATCTCTCCCGTAGAATGATCTTCTGCAGACTGAATCGCTTCCACGAGGGAAGCGATCTGTTGATTTGTTAGGAAATTACCCATTATTATTTGAATACTTCAGGGGCTTTCTGAGCTCCTGCATCAGCTTTGAAATAAGGTTTTTCTTTAAAGTTGGTGAAATTCGCCAGAATATTATTCGGGAAAGTCTTGATGGAAGTATTGTAATCCTTTGCAGCATCGTTATAATAAACAGTTTCTGTTCTGATACTGTTTTCGATAGCGGTATATTCTCTCTGGAAGTTGATATACTGCTGGTCTGCTTTTAAGTTAGGATAAGATTCTACTACGGCCATCAATCGGCTTAATGCACCCGATAATTCTCCTTGTGCAGCCTGGAATTTGGCAAGATCAGCTTCCGTCATATTCGTAGGATCAATATTGATAGAAGTCGCTTTGGAACGGGCTTCCACAACTTGAGTTAAAGTTTCCTGCTCAAATTTTGAATACGATTTTACCGTTCTTTCCAGGTTAGGAATAAGGTTCGCTCTTTTCTGATATACGGTCTCTACATTAGACCATTTTGCGTTTACAGTCTGTTCTTTGTTGACAAAGCTGTTATATCCGCTTTTTCCCCAGAAGAATAGAATAGCAACAATAATAAGAAGGGCAATACCAATGGTTCCGGCACCCAGACATCCTTTATTTTTCATAGTTTATTTTTTTAAATTTTTTGTGCTAACCAAATATACAAATTATGTGCTAATTTTGTAAAAAATTATTTGAATGACAACAATAGTGGTGGCAATGGGAGAGAAAAACGAAATTGGTTTTGAAAACCAGTTGCTTTGGCATCTTCCCAAAGATCTAAAACATTTTAAAGATATTACTTCAGGACATCCGATTATAATGGGAAGAAAAACATACGAAAGTATTGGCAAGCCTCTTCCGAACCGTACTAACATTGTTGTGTCAAGAAAAAAAGACTGGTTTGAAGAAGGAATTCTTATCGTGGGAAGCATCAAAGAAGCTTTGAAATTTGCTAAAAAGATTGATGAGGAAGTTTTCGTTATCGGTGGCGGAAATATCTACGAACAAACTATGGATATCGTGGATAGGCTTGAAGTGACTTTAGTTAAAGCAGATCTTCAGGCGGATACATTCTTTCCGAAAATAGATCCGAAAATCTGGAAAAAGACCAACGAAATCTGCCATGAGAAAGATGAAAAGAATGGCTATGATTTCTGTTTCCAGACGTTTGAAAAAATTAAGAGTAAAGCATAAAATCAATAGTCAATTTTTGCTTTGCAAAGTGAATTGTGAATTTCTCGCCGTTACAAAATTAACAACCGCAACGAATTGACCATTCACAATTGACTTTTTGAACTTTAAGCTCTAAATTTATTATCTTTGCACTTCTAAAATTTAATAATGAATAAATACATAAAAATTGCAGTAGCAGCACTTCTTATCCTGTTAGGACTTTATATGATGTTTTTCACAAGAAATCTGGGATGGGGTATTGTTGTTTTTCTTTTAGCTGCATTCCCAATCTTACTATTCTTTAAAAATGAATATATCCTATTGGCATTCTGGCAATTGAGAAAACAAAATATGGAGAAAGCGGGTGAATGGTTATCAAAAATAACAGATTATAAAGGACAGCTTCATAAAACTCAGTATGGATATTTTCACTATTTATCAGGATTGACACAAGCTCAGGATCATCCTGCTAAAGTAGAACCTTTCATGAAGAAAGCGTTGGAGTATGGTTTAAATATGAAGCACGACAGAGCAATGGCTACGTTGAATCTTGCGGCAGCAGCTATTTCCAAAGGAAGAAAACAGGAAGGGCAGAAGTTGCTGGAAGAGGCAAAAAGATTAGACAGCGCAGGAATGATGACGGATCAGATCAAAATGATGAAAGATCAGTTGAAAATGCCGACTATGCAAAAGCACATGCATAACCCGAATATGAGAAACAGAGGAAAATTCTTCTAGTCAATAAAAAAATATAATATAAAAGTCCTGATTTTTCAGGACTTTTTGCTTTTTATGATTGGAGGCGGCGGTGGAGGTGCCTCCTGTTTAAAAAATGTATCTTTTGGGTAAATGTTTTCCTTAACGGCAAACAAACTATCATGCTTCATAAACTTATCTTGGAGTCCGTCATCATAAAATTTCCGGCTTTGTTTTTTATAGGTTACCGTAACCAAAGGAAAATCTCCTTTCTCGTGCGGTTTATCTTCTTTGTTCAGGAATTTAAGATAATTTTCAAAAGACAGAGGATCGCTAGCTTTTACTTTATAGATTCTTTTAGGTAATGTTTGGCTCGTTTTACCATATGATGCTGTTTCAGAGTATTTCTCCAGAAACAGAGTATCATACTGCTTGGTAAAAGTATAGGTTTCAAATGCAAGGAATGTGCAGGCTGAAAGATCAGCCATGATCTTAACCGTATCTCCGTTTTCCATTCTTTCGGAAAAATGATAAAGATCTTTATTCAGATCAAATTGACTCTCGTGTTTGCAGGAGAATAAAGAAAATGAAAGAATGATAAGAGGTAATTTTTTCACAAAGTTACATTTCTGAATTCTGGTCGTAGCCATAGAACTTAGGCATCTGCCAATGGTATTTTACGGCGAAGGTTCTTATAGCAACAATCAGTAAAATAGTGAAGATTTGTATAAAAGTATAAGAAAGCATGGTATATCTGGTCATTAATAAAAATGCAGAACCTCCCAATATACATGCGGTAGCATAAATTTCCTTTCTGAAAATCAAGGGAATTCTGTTGAGCAATATATCCCGGATAATCCCTCCGAAACAACCTGTTATGGTTCCTAAAGCAATACAAATCATAGGATGGATTCCTGCATTTAAGCCTTTCTGAACTCCGATAATGGTAAATAATCCAAGACCAAAGCTGTCGAAGATAAATAAAGTGACTTTGAAGTTCTTTTCAAGAGATTTGAAGACCATTGAAAAAATGCTGGTCACGAGAATCAAAGCACACATCAGAAGATCATGCATCCAGAACACGGGGATATCAAGCAATAAATCTCTTACAGTTCCTCCTCCCACAGAAGTTACAAATGCAATAATAAGCACTCCGAACGGATCAAGCCGTTTCTGCATTGCTGCAAAACTTCCTGACATGGAAAAGGCAATGGTCCCCAGGACTTCTATGGCAAAATTGAACTGTTCGTGCATATATGATGAGTATGAATGATAAGTAATGAGCAATGAGTAATAAAAATTATGCCATTTAAATTTGCGATAATTTAAACTTATATGTAGTCATAACTTTTACAAGTTCTTCACATTCTGTTTTTAAATGTAAAATTTTTTCCGGACTTACATATTCTAATTCTTCAATAATTTCAAGCCAAAGTTGAGTTTCATCAATTTCTTCGACTACTATGCACATTTTAGCAAATTTTTCTTTCTCCGATCTCGCTCTGGATACAGCTCTGTAATTGGCTGCCACAGAAGTTGCAGATCTGATAATTTGTTTTCTTATTATTGAAATATCATCCGAAAAAGGTAATGAAGAAAGCGTTCTAATGATAGTAATGGAAAAGCTTTTGGTTCTTTCCCTGAAAATTTGGTTAAAATCTATCCTATCAAAATTACTCATTACTTATTGCTCATTACTTATATTTATCTTTCCACTCTTACTGAGTCCGGAACCATCAGTTCGTATTCACCGCCGTGGGTAATGATTTCCCTTACAATGCTGCTGCTGATGAAAGATTTTCCAGAAGAAGTCAGTAAAAATACGGTTTCCAGTTTTTTGTGAGCTAATGTTCTGTTGGTGTGAGCAATTGCTTTTTCAAATTCAAAATCGGCAGGGTTTCTCAGTCCTCGGATAATGTACTGAGCATTTTTCTCAAAACAGTAATCCACTGTTAAGCCTTCAAATGAGTCTACTTCCACGTTGGGAAACTCTGCTACAGAATTCTGGATAAATTCCATTCTTTTCTCAAGAGGGAACATATATTTTTTCTGAGAATTCTGGCCGATAGCGATGATTAATTTATCAAATAGCGGTGCCGCTCTTTCTATAATGTCGTAATGTCCTAGTGTAATCGGGTCAAAAGACCCTGGGAAAACAGCAATTTTCATGTTGTACGAGTTATAATTTTGAATCGTGAATTATCTGTTATAAGCTGTGAGTGTATATTGTTTCTGGCTTCTAACCTCTAATTTCTAACTTCTATTTTATTTATTAAGTGCTTTTTCAACTTCATTTCCGCAAAGATCCATGATGGAAATTCCATAATGTCTTGCCTGCTGAGGAAGGATACTTGCAGGAGAGAATCCTGGGTTGGTATTCATTTCAAGCATATAAGGAATCCCGTTCATCAGAATAAATTCACTTCTTGAAAAACCGCTCATCCCTAATGAATTGTATGCTCTTTTAGCAATTTCTTCCACTCTCTTTGTGGTTTCTTCGTCAATTCTTGCCGGTGTAATTTCTTCAGAAGCTCCTTCGTATTTTGCTTCATAATCGAAAAACTCATTAGTAGGAACAATTTCTGTAATTCCTAACACAATAGTTTCTCCTTTAAAATCAATAACGCCTACAGAAACTTCCATACCATCAAGGAAACTTTCAATCAGGATTTCATTATCTTCTTTGAATGCAATTTCAGTAGCCGCAATCAGTTCTGATTTTTCTTTTACTTTGGAAATTCCCAGCGAAGATCCGGACTGATTAGGTTTTACAAACAGAGGAAGATTGAGTTCTGATACAATCTCATCCACATTGATGTTTTCCCCTTTTCTTAAATAAATACTTTTTGCAGAAGGAATTCCATATTTAGATAATACGGCAAGAGTGTCTTTTTTATTGAAAGTAAGGGCACTCTGGTAAAAATCACAACCTGTATATTTTTGACCAATGGCATCCCAGTATGCCTGAAGAATTCCATTTTCCCCCGGAGTTCCGTGGATAATATTGAAACAAACATCAAATTTTAAGACTTCTCCATGATCTAAAGTCACAGAAAAATCTCCTCTGTTGATGGCATATTTTTTATCATTTTCTCCTAAAAAATACCATTCATCTTTAAGGACTACTACTTTATATACGTCATAGAGATTTCTGTCCAGAGAATCATAAATCAATTGTCCGCTTTTTAAAGAAACAACATATTCATCAGAATAGCCTCCCATTACTACGGCAACACTTTTTTTATTCATAACCATATAGTATCAATTAAGGCAAATTTAATCATTTTATACAATGCAATATGGGAAATCGGCAAATTTTAAAATCAAAAATGAATTGTGTTAAATAAAAAGTCCATTCTAAAATTATTAGCTATATTTGCGGTTATAATTAAAGTATTTTTAAGTATGCTTAAATCACTTTTCAATTGGAAAGTTTTACTGAATTTAGTAGTAGCCATCGGTGTTTTCGTGGGGCTTGTATGGCTTACATTTCGCTGGTTGGAATACCATACTAACCACGGTCAGGAAATTCCTGTTCCCAATATTGTAAATAAATCGGTACATGATGCCGTTAAAATATTAGATGATACAGGACTGGAATATGAAGTAGACAGTGCCAATTACGACCCGAAATACAGACCATTCCAGGTGTTGCAGGTATATCCTGCACCAGGTTCCCGTGTGAAAGACGGAAGAACGGTAACGCTTAAAGTAAATCCGAGAACATGGGCTCCTATTGCAGTGCCAAATGTTATCAACAAATATTCAGGACTGGCATTCCAGAGATTGGATCAGGTAGGTCTTAAAATCGGTGATACCATTTATGAGCCGAGTATTCAGAAAGATGCTCTTTTAAGAATATTATATAAAGGAAATGCTGTAAACCCGGGAACTCGTTTGCCAAGATTCTCTACGATTGATGTAGTGGTAGGATCCGGGCCTATGAGAAATATTTCTATTCCTAATGTAGTAGGACTTACGGTAAAAGAAGCGAGAGCTGTCATTGCCAAAAGTATGTTTGAAGTAGGATTGGTAGAACATGAAGATGGAAGTAAAGATGAGTCTGATATTATCTATTATCAGGATCCTGCTTCCGGAGATGTTCGTGATCAGGGAATGCAGATCGACCTTTGGGCGAGTAAGAAAACTCCGGCAGAACTAAGAGCTAAAGTAGAACAGCTGAATTCTATCTACCGTATGAAAGTGGATACATCACTTCCTCCGGTTCGATATGAAGAAGTACACAGTGAGCCAAGTTATGAAGCTCCCGTAGTGCCTGCTCCTGCGCCTAAAAGAGAAACTCCAAAGCCGGAAGTTCCGAAAACTGAAACTCCTAAAACTCAGACTACAGCAGCTAAACCAGTTGCTACCACTGTTGAAAAACCTAAAACGTCTGCAGGAAACGGTACTCATGCTACAGGAAGTACAGCCAAACCGGCTGCAACAACACAACAGCCTGCGCAAAAGCCAAAAGCTAAGAAGGTTGTCGTAGAATAAAATCAGATTAATATCAAAAATACAGGCTTCAACTGCAAAATGTTGAGGCCTTTTGTGTAAAAAATATAAAACAATGTCAGAAGATAACGACGATTTTTTAGATGAAGAATTATTAGATTCCAACAGTATTGAAAACATCGATATTGATGAGGAAAATAAAGGTTTATATGAACATCTTAATATCACTGTTGACAGCAAGCAGGAACCGTTAAGAATTGATAAGTTCCTGTTAATATACCGACAGAATTCTTCAAGGAATAAAATTTCACAGACCTGCAGAGCCGGAAATGTTATAGTGAACGGAACTGCGGTAAAGCAGAACTATCGTGTAAAACCAGGAGATCAGATTTCTGTACTGCTTACGCATCCTCCGAGAGAGAATGTCATTATTCCTCAGGATATCCCTGTGAATATCGTTTATGAAGATGATGACCTCGTTGTTGTGGATAAAGAACCAGGAATGGTGGTGCATCCTGGATTCGGTAACTGGGATGGTACATTAGTAAATGCGCTGGCGTTCCATTTCGAAAAGAACGGTCAGAAATCTGATCTTGACAGAGTAGGGCTTGTTCACCGAATTGATAAAGATACATCAGGACTATTGGTGATTGCTAAGAATGAATATGCATTAAGCTTCCTGGCAAAACAATTCTTTAACCGAACTACGAAAAGGCTGTATTGGGCTTTTGTGTGGGGAAATATGCAGGATGAAGAGGGTACAATCAGAGGTCATATCGGAAGGCATCCTAAAAACAGAATGCAGATGTCTGTTTATGAAGATGGCAGCCAGGGAAAACATGCAGTGACTCATTATAAGGTGTTGGAGAGGTTTAAATACATGACATGGGTAGAGTGTAAACTGGAGACGGGAAGAACCCACCAGATCAGAGCGCATTTCAGGCATATAGGGCATACTTTGTTTAATGATGAAAGATATGAGGGTCATACTCCTTTAAGAGGGATAAATCTTCCCAAATACAAGCAATTTATTAAAAATGTTTTTGAAATTTTGCCAAGACATGCTCTTCATGCACATACCCTCGGATTTATACACCCAACGACAAAAAAGGAATTATATTTTGAGAGCCCAATGCCCAAAGATATGGCGGATGCTGTAAAAAAATGGAGAAATTATTTGGAAAACTAAAAATATATTGAGATTTTTTTTATATTTGTTGAATTGAAATCAAGATTTGTTATGAGAAAACTATATGCTATCGTATGTTTAGCTCTTTTGTCAAATGCATACAAAGCACAAGAATCACTACCATACTATCAGCAATATCTTTTGGATGGTGAGTTCCTGTTCAACCCAGCTCAATACGGAAAAACAGATTACGTACAGCTCAACGCCAATTATCAACAACAATTTTCAAAATTCAGTAATTCTCCGAATGTTCAGTCAATCGGGATGAATGCGAATATCTTTGATAGAGTGGGTGCTGGTATTTCCGTGTTCAGAGACAGTAATGGACCGATCTCTGCGGGTGGTATCACGGCTGGTGCTTCATATTTTATTCCGCTAAGTAGTGAAGGAGACAGAAAAGACCAGTTCTCTTTCGGTACAAGTGTTAACTTCTATAACATGAATTTTGATTATTCAAAAATTAATACTGAAGAAGGTGGTGACCCATTATTGAGAGGTGAAGAAAGTAACATCTTTATGGTGTATGCAAACTTTGGTTTGGCAGCTACCTACAGAGGTTTATTCGGGGGTGTTTCCGTAAATGATATCGCATTAAGTAATGATGCTTCTATCGTAAACAACTACGAACCTTCTCCAATTAAATTCTTCTTAAATTTAGGATATAACTGGAACATTGCTGATAACATTACATTAGCACCGTCAGCATTGATCAACCTTAATACCAACTCAACGAGAATGATCGACTGGAATTTGATGGCAACATTCTCTAATGATATCAACGCATTCTCTTTCGGAGTAAGCTACAGAACGGTTCAGAACAGATTTGATAATCAGAACCTGAGTATCTCTCCCATTGTAAAAGTAAGATTCAACAAATTCATGATTGGAGCTACTTATAACCTTGGATTATCTGATATCCAGAGCTATGGTGGAAACAGCTTCATGATTGGTCTGGGTTATAACTTCGACAACTTCATTAATGCTAGAGGATTTAGATACTAATTAATTTAATTTAAATAAATTTGAGCTCTGAAATTTTTCAGAGCTTTTTTTATGATATATATTCACATTCCGTTCTGTAAACAAAAATGCAGTTATTGTAATTTTCATTTTTCAACATCCCTGAATTTCAAGGATGAAATGCTTCATGCCATGAAAACTGAAATTGCCCTAAGAAAGGATGAGCTGCAGAACAGAACCCTGAAGTCCCTGTATTTTGGAGGAGGAACTCCCTCTATTCTTTCTGTAGATGAAATCAGTTCTTTAATAGATGAAGTATTACGTTATTTCAGTTTTGAAAAGGATATTGAAGTTACGTTGGAAGCCAATCCTGATGATTTAGATAAAAACTTTTTAAAACAACTTTCCGGAACCCCTGTGAACAGACTTTCCATTGGTACCCAAAGTTTTTTTGAAGAAGATTTAAAACTGATGAACAGGGCTCACTCTGCTTCCGAGGCAGAAAGTTCCATTAAAAGAGCACAGGATTTTGGTTTTGAAAACCTGAGTATTGACTTGATTTATGGTTCGCCTACTTCCAATCTTGAGATCTGGAAAGAAAATCTGAATAAAACCATAGCTCTTGAAGTTCCTCACATTTCGTCCTATGCATTAACGGTAGAGCCTAAAACAGCTCTGGAAAACTGGATTTCAAAAGGGAAAATAAAAAGTCCTAAAGAAGAAGAGCAAAATAAAGAATTCTATTACCTGTCTGACTTTTTAAAAGACAATGGTTTTGAGCATTATGAAGTATCCAATTTTGCCAAACCCGGTTTCTATTCACGTCATAATTCTGCCTATTGGAAATATCAGGAATACCTTGGAATAGGACCTTCGGCACATTCTTATAACGGATTTGATATCAGAAGCTGGAACGTAGCCAATAATCAGCAGTACATTAAAAAACTGAATGATAAACTTCTTGCCAAAGAGGAAGAGATTCTTTCCCAGGAAGATCAGTTTAATGAAATGATTATGATTGGTCTGCGCACCATCTGGGGAGTAGATCTTGAAAGTCTGAAGAACAAATTCTCAGATAGAATGCTGGAGCACTTCCAGGCAGAAATTAAGTCCAAAATTGAAGACGGTATTTTAATCATCGAAAATAGTCATTTAAAAATTCCTGAAAAACATTGGTTTATGGCAGACGGAATTGCTTCAGATTTGTTTATTGTATAATGTTTGTATATATGCAGACATGCCATAAAATTCACTATTTTTGTATAAAATTTCATTTCATTTGAAAACGAAGAAACAAGATTATTCACATCTTTCACCAAGCCAGCCTATCGGAATTTTCGACAGCGGAGTGGGAGGTCTTACTGTTGCCAAAGAAATCAAAAGACTTCTGCCTAATGAAGATTTGATTTACTTTGGAGATACAAAGCACCTTCCTTACGGAGAAAAATCTAAGGAAGCCATTATTGAATATTCTACAAAGATCACCAATTTTCTGTTGGAGCAGAACTGTAAAGCTATTGTGATTGCCTGTAATACAGCAACGGCTAATGCTTTAAATGAAGTCATGCAGTCTGTTGCGGGAAAAGTTCCTGTAATTGACGTTATTAATCCTGTGGCAGAAAAAGTATCTTATGAAATCCATAATAATGTAGGGGTTATTGCGACCAAAGCTACTGTGAATTCAGGATTATATAAAAAGAGTATCCGAAAGCATAATAAATGGATCAAAGTGGATGAATTGGCAACTCCATTGCTGGTTCCTGCTATTGAAGAAGGATTTAAAAACCATCCGATTACCCATGCTATTATTTATAATTATTTAAGTAACAGTAAATTAAAAAATATTGAAACACTGATTCTGGGATGTACTCATTATCCTCTTTTAATTGATGAGATCAAGCAGTATTATGGAAATCGGGTTCGTGTGATTGACTCTCCGAATATTGTAGCCAATCATCTGAAGATTATTCTGGATAAGTACAATCTTTTGAATGATAACAATCCCAAGCCGAATTATCACTTCTATCTTTCAGACCTTACCAAAAATTTTGAAAAGATCTCTAAGAAGTTCTTCGGAAAAACAATTGATTTAGAATTAAAAGTATTATAAACAAAAAAGTCTGCCTCGTATGGAAGCAGACTTTTTTATTTGTTACATGTTGTCATTACAAAATCATGTTTTTAAGGGACAAAGATTTATTTTTGATAAAGCTTTATGCTTCATTTAATTCCCACGGATTTCACAAATCCCACAGATGATAACGCTTTTAGAATTAAAGGGTAACTAAAAATCTGTGTCCTCTGTGAAATCTGTGGGGAAATAATGTGCAATTTAATTGGTGTTTGTTGTGAAAGAGATCGTGAATTTGTGTTTAAAATTACGCTTCCACAATTACTTTTTCAGCATTCAGTCTTTTCTTTGGATTAAATTTAGGCTGATTGGCATCTGCATCATCTTTCTGCCCGATGGCTACGGCAAATAATGTCTCATACTTTTCATTCTTAAGAATTGCATCATAGCCTTCAGGTTCAATGCCTTCCATTGGAGTAGAATCTATTCCCATGGTAGCACAGGCAGATAAAAGCACTCCTAATGATAAATAAACCTGGTGTCCAAGCCATGATTTTATAGCATCTTCTCCCTTTGGTTTTACCATGGTACGATAATAGCTGACAGACCCTTCCGGAAGATTTTCTTCAATTTGCTTTTCAAAGTTTTCTATATTTTTGATTACCTGAAAAACAATGATGTGGCTGCTGTCCAATACTTTTTCTTTATTAAAGTAAGAGGTATCACCCAATTGTTTTTTCAGTTCCGGATCATTTACAAAAATAAAATTCCATGGCTGGCTGTTAATGGATGAAGGACTCAGATTCAGAATCTCCTGAAGTTCTTCAATCTGTTTTTCGCTGATTTTTCCTTGAGGGTTATACTTTTTTACCGTATACCTGTTTTTCATTTGGTCTAAAAAGTTCATAATTTTATACTATCATTTTTATAGTTACAAAATTAATTTAAGTTTATTAACTTTGCAATAACGGTAAAAAAGGATAGTATAAAAATGTATACAATAGATGATAAAACATACCCATGCTGCACCAGTGTTACCATGAGGTTTATCGGGGGGAAATGGAAGGCTGTGATTTTATTTCACCTGATAGATGGTGCGAAAAGATACAATGAACTGAGAAAAATAATCCCTACCATTACGGAAAGAACACTCAGTCTTCAGCTAAAGCAGCTGGAGGAAGATGATATTATTGACAGAAAAGTATTTACAGCAAAACCTCCACTCATGGTGGAATATACTTTAACGGAATTTGGAAAAACCCTTCTTCCCGTATTGGAAGCCATTACAGATTGGGGGAAAACAGCTCCGGAAAGATCAAAAAAAATAATCAGGAATTAAAGTTCCTGATTATCTTCTTTATTTGGTTCAAAAAAACTGAAACTCACGTTTCCGTATTTTCGTGTATCTATTAGGTTAGGATGTTCCAGCTTCATGCGGCTTTGGTGCTCTACAATAAGAACTCCGTTTTCTTTCAGGTATTTATTGTTTAAAACCAGAGAAATCAATTCATAATACTTCTTCTCTTCCATTTCGAAAGGAGCATCAGAGAAAACAATCTCAAATGACTTATTATTTCTGAATTTTTTAAGCCAGTCGAAGACATCTCCTCGCTGTACATTGATCTGAAGTGCCATATCCAGTTCGGAAGCAGTAGAGTTGATAAATGCAGTGTGCTTCGGGTTCATTTCTACAGAAGTTACACTCTGGCATCCTCTGGAAGCAAATTCAAAGGTGATAGAGCCAATTCCTGCAAAAAGATCAAGAACAGCAATAGACTGCATATCATATTTATTTTCCAGAATACTGAATAAAGCCTCTTTCGCAAAATCGGTGGTAGGCCTTACATCAAAGTTTTTAGGAGCGGCAATTTTTTTGGCTTTCCATTTGCCTGATATTATTCTGAACATATTTTTGTTAGGGTTTAGGTAATAGATTATAGGGGGCAGGTGACTATTTTGGGAGGCTAATCCTCATTACCTGCAGCCTGCAACCTAATTAAGTATAAAATTTTTATTGGGAATATTGTCAAAAACAATTTTTAGGTTTTTAACAAATTTCTGGAGCTCTGAAATAAATGTTTCATTCTCCGTAGTCTCTCCATAAGCATAAAAGCTGGTTTCATTAATTCCGAAACCTATTTTGCTTAATGTAAACATAATGAAGTAAAGAAAATCTACCTCTGAATTGACATCCAGGTTATTATAAAGAATGATTTTTTTATTGTCAATCGCAAAAAATTCACACTGATTGTGATAAAGATTGATGTGAATTTCCTTACCTGTTTTATTATTGACTGAACTTAGAAACTTTTCACCGGAGAAATTAAAATGAGCCGGTATTGCTAGTTCTTTTATCTTTTTATAATAATTTTTCGGGAAAGTATAATAAAACTGAATGTTGAATTTTTTGTTGATAGAAAGCATCAGCTCTTCCTTTTCTCGGTCAGTAGGAGCGTTGAAGGCAATCAGATCAAATCCTGCATCATGTTCAGAAAAACCTTCCGGCATCAGGGTAAAATGATTAAATGCTGAAATCACATGGATTTCCTCATAGCGCTGCTTAATAAGAACTTCGTCCAGCTTTTGCTCAATAAGATTGGCTGGTGTCTCTTCAGTAACGAAATAAGACTTTTCCTCCAGAATGTTTTTGTTTTTAACAATCTGGCAGATCAATCCGTCTTTGGTAAAAAGTAAATTAAGTACGTTCATATTTCAATTCCTGCAAATTTAGTGAAATTCTACCATTACCGCACCCGATTGATGGTGAAGTATTTCCTTATTATAAAAATCAATATTAACCTGGCTTTCCAATACATCCCGAACCATCCTCTGCAAAGTCCCGTCCCCAATACCATGAACAATTTCCAGTCTTTTCAGATTGTTCTTTCTGCAAAACTCAATCACCTCAATCAGTTTTTCCTTTTGTATAAAGAGTCTTTCAAAGCTGTCATAGTCATTGGGATTCTTTACCAAATTATGAAAATGCAGGTCTAAAACCAAATGATTTTTCTGATGTTTCTTGGAAATTACTTTTTTAGGTTCTGGTTTTCTCACAACCCTGATGTTTTCATACAGATCAGCATCTTTAGGAACCAGTTTTTCTTTAGGATATTGATGGGTAAAGCCATATTCATCTTTAAAAACGGCAATATTTCCCTTCACGGAAGTAATTACTCCGCTTAAATCTTCATCTACTACCGAAACCTTATCGCCGATCTTCATAATTTTTAAGACTTGTCTGAACCCAATATTTCTGCAAAGGTAGAAAGTAAAATGGATGAACACAAACTCTCAAACCCTCTCACCCTCAAACCTTCTTTCTCATCAGACTCTCGGGCCCAGTTCTATAACTTCCAGGTCTTTGATTTCTTCACCATCCACTACAAAGCGCATCATTGTTCTTACTTTATGCCAGCCCTGTTTTCCACAGGCACCGGGATTCAGATGGAGCAGACTGTTTTTCTCATCATACATCGCTTTCAAAATATGCGAATGCCCTGAAATAAATAATTTCGGAGCTTTTTCTGCAATTTCTTTCTTCGTAAGTGGCGTGTATTTTCCGGGATAACCTCCGATATGGATCATCAAAACTTCCAGTTTTTCGCAAAAAAATCGGTTCACTTCCGGAAATTCAGCCTGGATTTTAGCATCATCAATGTTTCCGTAAACACCTTTCAGAAGTTTTATTTTTTCCAGCTGTTCTATGACATCCAGATTTCCAAAATCACCACAATGCCATACTTCATCAGCCTGAGAAGCATATTCCAGAATTCTGTCATCAATATAAGAATGAGAGTCGGAAAGGAGAAGGACTTTGGTCATTATCTAATTGTTCTTTCAGTAATATTTTCGTTGTATTTATCTTTGAATACCGCTACACGATCAGGATTTAGCTCTCCGTCATGATTGATCACTCTTTCTTTTAATAACCATTTTACCAGTTTTTCCATTCCTTTTTTAGAATTCATAAAATTGGAGATTTTACCCAAATCGGTAGATTCCACTTTTGTTTTTTCTGTCAGAAAATTCAGGATAAAATAATCATCATTTACATACCTTGGCGTTTCATTATCCATATATCGGTAAAGAAGAATCTCTTCATCATCTTTCATGGAGAAAAATGAATATTGGGCTATATTGATCTTTTCTGCTTTCAGGATTTGTTTCCCATCCAATAAAACTTTATCATCTTTAATGGTTACATCCTGGGAAAAATATAAATTACAGCTTATCATCAGTAAGAAGAAAGCGAATAACCTGTTTACTGCCATTTTACTATTTTTTAAGATTGCAAATATAAAGAAGCTTTAATAAAACGGATCGGAGATCTTAATCCGTAATATTTTTTGTTCTGCGGATAGAATCCAGTTTCTTTTCAATATCCGCACTGAAAACCTTTTTTAGTTTCAATCCGTTTTCTGTAAGTTTTGAAATAACAAAAGTTCCGGTCATATTGGTATTGGAAGGAAATATAATAGTTACGGTAGAATCTGAAGCTTTTTTCCAGCTTCCTATATAACGGTCGGGCTTTTCATTTTTAGTCACAGGTTCTTCCAAAGTATCATATCTTAATGTAGATTTAATCAGATTTCCTGTGATTTTTCCATTTTTTTGAAATCTGATCCCTTCTCTTCTTGCTTCAAAACCATCCTGTTTTTCATAGGTATAAATATAGGTATCCATTTTATTTAGATTCCAGGTTTGTAAAAGCAAAGGATTGGCGGTTCTGTCCTGAGCTTTGAGGCCACTGATAATGAAAAGAGAAAAAATACAGATACAAATAGGCTTTTTCATGAATACAACTGATTTATCGTAAAGTTTTAGCAATGCTGAAATTAGCATCCCTTAATAATTAGTAAATTTGGGAAAATTAAAATAAACAATGAAACAGAAACTTTCTTTTTTCATTTTTCTTTTGACCGTAGGATTGGCCAATGCGCAGGTTGAAGAAAAAAAACTGGATGAACTGATCCAGAATACCCTGAAAACCTTTGATGTACCGGGAATGTCCGTTGGAATTGTAAAAGATGGAAAAATGATCTATTCCAAAGGGTTTGGTGTACGTTCACTTACTTCTAAGCAGCCAATGGATGATAACACATTGGTAGGAATCGCTTCCAATTCTAAAGGATTTACGTGTGTGGCACTAGCTATTTTAGCAGATGAAGGAAAACTTAACTGGGATGATAAAGTTTCAAAATATATTCCTGAGTTTCAAATGTACGATCCTTACGTTTCTCAAAATGTAACAATTAAAGATCTTATTACGCACAGAGCCGGATTAGGGCTGGGACAGGGAGATCTTATGTTTTTTCCGGAAGGAGGAAATTTAACCGTGAATGATATTGTTCATAATGTGAGATACCTGAAACCGGAGAATCCTTTCAGAACAAAATTAGATTATAATAACATCATGTTTGTTGTTGCCGGAGAAGTAATCCACAGAGTTTCAGGATTAAGTTGGGCAGAATTTATTGAGCAAAGAATTATGAAACCTGTAGGAATGACTTCAAGTTTTGGAAGCTACAACAGAGCAAAAGCTACGGCCAACAAAATTGATGCGCATGCACCTGTAGACGGAAAAGCAATTGCTGTTCCTCACGACTGGAATGAAACGGCCAATGCTGCCGGAGGAATTATGAGTAATATTAAAGATATGACAACCTGGGCAGAATGTCTGTTAAATAACTTTACGACTAAAGATGGAAAAAAACTGGTTTCTGATAAGGATGCTCAACAGCTTTGGAGCCTGCAGATTCCAGACAGAGTAGCTGCAAAAAATCCATATGATACAAGTTTTTACGGATATGGTTTAGGATGGTTTCTGAGTGATGTTAAAGGACATAAGCAGGTACAGCATACAGGAGGATTGATCGGAACTGTTACCCAGTTTACCTTAATTCCGGATATGAAGCTGGGAATCGTAGTATTGACTAATCAACAGTCAGGAGCGGCTTTCAATACGATTACCAATACGGTGAAAGATTCTTACCTTGGGGTAGCAGACAGAAACTGGCTGAAAACATACGGCGACAGAATGTCTAAAATGGAGGCTGAATTCAACAAACAGAAAAAAGATGCCTTTGCAAAATCTGAAGTATTCAAAAAAGAAAAATCACTTCAGCCAAAAGCAGAACAGTTCACAGGAACATACAATGATGCCTGGTTTGGTGATGTGGAAATTGCACAACAGGGAAATACCTACAGAATCTCATGCAAAAACTCTCCAAGATTAAAAGGCGAGTTACTTCCTTATTCCAACAATTCTTTCATTATCAAATGGGATGACAGAAGCTATGATGCAGATGCTTATATTATTTTCAATTATGATGAAAACGGAAAAGCAGAATCCGCTAGATTGAAAGCAATTTCTGATGTTACAGATTTCAGTTTTGATTTTGATGATCTGGATTTGAAGAGAAAATAAAAAATGAAATCGCAAAAGATATTCAATAGAAACGGGCTTTAGCCCGTTTTTTTGTTGCCTTTCAAAGAAATTTTTGATTCATAATAAGTCTTCTTCTGTTTCTGGCAAGAGAAAAGAAGGATTACTATTGTGACATAAAAAAATAAGGAAGTGAAGTTATATTTTCCCGGGCTCATAAAAGAAGAGAAGTTTCTTTTTAGCACCATCAAATTCGGACCATGATTCACAGTCTACTTCAAAACCTGCAACTCCGCAAGTGGGGAAATGGAAAATATCCTCAGAAATAGAATTGGCAAAGTTGGAAATTCCATTATTGTGGGAAAAGAAAGCAACCGAATTCAGGTTGTCATCCAGGTCATAAATTACAGATTCAAAACTTCTTTCCGAAGGGTTATATAATTTTTCATCAGTGGAACAGTTCAGCTGATATGCCTGATTAAAAATTTTACAGGTATTCAGCGCGCGTACCGCAGGGCTGGACACAAAATGATCGATGGAAATATTATTGTTTTTCAGGAATCTGGACATGTGCATAGCATCCTCAAGACCTTTGTCTGCCAAAGGTCTGTCAAAGTCCTCCGTTTCCTCCGGCCAATCGCTTTTTGCATGTCTTACGAGGATGAGTTTCTTCATATAATTGTTTTTTGGAAGATTAAAATTATAAAAAAAATAATGGAATAAAACATGATTTATATAAAAAAACTGCGTTATGAATAAAATCAGTAAATTTTACTAAATTTGCAGACTTATGGGACAAATCCTTGCAATAGACTACGGAAAAGCTCGTTGTGGCATCGCTGCGACTGATGATATGCAGATTATAGCCAGTGGCCTGGACACTGTAGAGAACCGTTCTTTAATGGAGTTTTTGAAAAAATATTTCAGCGAAAACAAGGTAAATGACGTAGTAATTGGGCTTCCCATAGATTTGAAAGGAAATGTTTCAGAGGTGGAAACCGATATTTTAAAATTCATTGAAGAATTTAAAAAAGAATTTTCGGATATTGCAGTTCACCGTTTTGATGAAAGATTTACTTCCAAAATGGCTTCATTCTTTATTTCTCAGAGCGGAAAAAATAAGAAAAAGAGGCAGGAAAAAGGATTAATAGATAAAGTAAGTGCAACAATCATATTGCAGAATTTTTTAGAACAAAGATTAAGATGATATTACCGATAAGAGCTTTTGGGGATCCTGTTTTGAGAAAAGTGGGAAAAGATATAGACAAAAATTATCCCGAATTACAGGAATTGATAGATAACATGTTCGAAACCATGTACAGCGCAAATGGCATAGGTCTTGCAGCGCCACAGATTGGTTTGGATATCCGTCTGTTTGTAATAGATGTGACGCCTCTTGCAGAAGATGAGGATTATGAAGATATTAAAGATGAATTGGCAGACTTCAAAAAGGTATTCATTAATGCTCAAATTCTTGAAGAATCTGGCGAAGAATGGAAGTTTAATGAAGGTTGTCTTTCTATCCCGGATGTAAGAGAAGACGTGAAAAGAAAGGGCACAATCGTTATTGAATATTATGACGAAAATTTTGTGAAACATACAGAAACTTTTTCCGATATTAGAGCCCGCGTAATTCAGCATGAATATGACCACATTGAAGGAGTTCTATTTACTGACCACCTAAGTGCTCTGAAGAAGAAACTGGTAAAAGGTAAGCTGACTAAAATCTCTCAGGGTGATGTAAACATCGGTTACAAAATGAGATTTCCAAAGTAATTTAAATAAGGATTAAAAGAAATAATAAAAAGCAAAAAGCTAGTGCTGATTGCAGAATTTACAAAAAATAAAATTATGCTGTTAGAAAAAATAATTTCAATTTCTGGAAAACCAGGACTTTTCAAATTAGTTTCTCAATTAAGAAACGGATTCATCATTGAAGATGTTACCAACAAGAAAAAAGTAAGCATTGGAAACTCAAGCCAAGTAAGTTTATTGGACAATATTGCCATGTTTACATTTGAGAAAGAAGTTCCTTTGTTTGAAGTATTTGAAAATATTGCTAAAAACAACGACTATAAGGAAACGATCTCTCACAAATCTTCTGATGCAGATTTGAAAGATTTTATGCTTGAATCTCTTCCTAACTATGATACAGAAAGAGTATACTCTTCTGATATCAAGAAATTGGCTCAGTGGTATAACATCCTTCATAAAGCAGGATATATCACTCCGGATAGCTTTGTAAAAGCAGAGCCTGAAACTTTGGACGGAGAGCCAGCAACAGAAGAAGTAAGCATTGAAAAAGAAGCTAAGAAAGCTCCAAAGGCAGAGAAACCAGCTGCTCCAAAAGTAAAAGCTACTTCAGCTGCAAAATCAGCTCCGAAGAGTACACACAGAAAACAAGGATAATTCATTTGAATTAAAAATACAAAGCCTTGTCTGGAATATCCGGACAAGGCTTTTTGTTTTTTTATTAGGGAGCAGGACGCAGATGTTGGGTAGCAGATGTTAGGAAGCAGGAAGCAGGGATTAGTGAAATTTTCTGCAGAGTTCAAGCTTCGCCATTATCTTTAAACCTTGAACCTTGAACCTTGAACCTTGGACCCTGTATCTCGTATCCTATTAACCATAAACGTCCAAAGTTTCACACTCAACCTCTACCACAGACCCAAAATATCCCTTACATTTGTAAGATTGAATTTCCACTACTTATGAATACGAAACAGGAGAAACTAGAGGCCTTCGGAAGATTACTGGATATTATGGATGATTTGCGTGAAAAATGTCCATGGGATCAGAAGCAGACATTACAGTCGCTTCGTCATCTTACCCTTGAAGAAACCTATGAGCTTTCAGATGCCATTTTACAGGATGATTTACAGGAAATAAAAAAAGAACTGGGTGATGTTTTGCTTCACTTGGTTTTTTATGCTAAAATAGGTTCTGAAAAAGAGAGTTTTGATATTGCAGATGTTATCAATTCCCTTAATGAAAAGCTGATTTTCCGTCATCCTCATATTTATGGAGATGTTGAGGTGAAAGATGAAGAAGAAGTGAAACAGAACTGGGAAAAATTAAAATTAAAAGAAGGAAACAAATCTATTTTGGGTGGAGTACCGAAAAGCCTTCCGAGTCTGGTGAAAGCCTATAGAATTCAGGATAAGGTGAAAGGGATCGGTTTTGAGTTTCATGATGCAGAAGATGCATGGAAGAAAGTAGATGAGGAGATCCAGGAGTTTCATGCTGAGACTGATCTGGATAAAAAAGAACAGGAACTTGGCGATGTATTTTTCTCACTGATCAATTATGCCAGAATTTCAGGAATCAATCCGGATTCTGCGCTGGAGAGGACCAATCTTAAGTTTATTTCAAGATTTCAAAAGATGGAAAGGCTTGCTGAAGAGCAGGATTTAAAATTGGTAGATATGTCTCTGGAAGAAATGGATGTTCTTTGGGAAAAGGCAAAAAAACTTTCATAACTTTTGATTGGAACAATTAATGCTTCTTACATTCGATTAAAAAAATAAAAATATACCTATGTTACGTTTTCTTATTTTACCTGCTTTGCTTTTATTGAGCTGCAATCCGAAAGCTCAGAATTCTCCTGCTAATGAAGATGAATTAAAAGTTCAGTTTTCCTTACCTAAAAAGTTGAAGGAAGTTTCCGGAATTACTTTGTCGAAAGATAAGAAAACGATCTGGGTAATAGAAGACAGAGGAAATAAAAATGCAATATACGGGCTGAGTGACAAAGGTGATATGCTGGCAAAGATAGCTGTGGAAAGTGCTGAAAATACAGACTGGGAAGACATCATATCAGATACTCAGGGAAATATTTATATTGGAGATTTTGGTAATAATGATAATAACAGACAGGATCTTGCGATCTTAAAAACAGATTTGAAAGACAGCAAACAAATTACTACCAAGGTTGTTCAGACTACGAAATTCCATTATCAAGGACAGACGGAATTTCCTCCGAAAAAATCAAATCTGTTGTATGATTGTGAGGCTTTTGTAGAAATGGATGGTAACTTCTACTTATTCACCAAAAACAGAAGCAAAGGTTTTGACGGAACTTTCCTTGTATTCCAGGTGCCTAATAAAGAAGGGGATTTTGAAGCGAAGTTAATAGGAAGATTAAAGCTTGATGGAGGGTATAACGATGCTGCTATTACCTCTGCTACCATCAACAGTACCAAAGATAAAATTGTACTGCTTACCCATAAAAATGTACATGTTCTTACAGGTTTTACAGCTAACGATTTCAGTGCTGCAAAAATTCAGAAAGTCTCGTTGAATCATAATTCCCAGAAGGAAGCGCTTGTTTTCTTTGATGATAAAACAGTAATGATCGCCGATGAGAAAGGGAAGAATGAAGGTGGAAATGTGTATACTTTTTCTTTAAACTAAATTTTTTAAACTAACTAACTAACTAACTAACTAACTAACTAACTAACTAACCATGAAAAAATTGTTTTACATTTCACTTGTGCTGAGTTTGTTTTCCTGCAGCAACAATGATGACACTACGACAGACACTCCACCTCCAATTGTGCATACAGAAAAAGCTTATGTATATAGTACGGATGGTGTAGGAACAGTACCTAACCCTAAAGAATACTATGAGTTTACTTATGAAAATGGAAATTTAGTCAATGTTAAAGGAAGATTTTTACCTGTATTCTTTCAAATGTTTAACATGTTTTTCTCCGAATTAACGACTCAATTATCTTATAATGGTAACAAAATAAAGGTAAGTGTTTTAGAATTTGCCGGTATTTCCAAACATGATGAATATCTGTATTATATGGAAAACAGCAGACCCCAAAAAGTTGAATATTATTATGTTAATAAAGACACAGGGAATTCTCCCATAGTATATACAAAAACTTACACCTATGAGCAGGATAGAGTAGAAAAGACGTCTATAAAATTTAATAATGCAGCTAATACTGAATATGCTACAACATATTATTATGACGACAAAAATAACCTTACCAAATCTGTGATGCTTGAAACAGGAAATGGGGTAACTTATCAACGAACCACTACTACCTATTCTGATTTTGATAATGCTGCAAATCCATTCAAAAAACTTTATCTCATTAATGATGTTTTCTATGAGAAAAGCTTATCTGCTAATAATTTCAGAACAAAAGAATCTGTTGTTGAAAGATTAAATCCTAATAGCAATGTTCCTCCAAAAATATCGAAAAAAACTTGGACCTATAAATATGATACCAACGGACAAGTCCTATTATACTTCCCAGTACCATAAATGAATAAATAAAACCCCACAGATTTCTCTGTGGGGTTTTTGAATATATGAATGTTAATGAAGTGATTGACGTTTTGCTCGTTACGGAGTAAGATAAGAGATGTGGATATTACCACTTGATAAACGGAAATCCTGGGTATAACGGCAGCGTATTCTGAAGGTTTCTCCCGTATTAAAAAAATTAATGGATGAAAGATTATGATTCAATCCCGTAGTACGCTCTCCATGACCTGTTGATATTCCTGCAAGGGTTGTAAGTGTCGGGGAAACTTTTTGGATATAAGAATTGGCTGTTCCTGCCGTTTGTCCTGATGGATTTAAATTGAGATCATAGGTGGCATAAGGAACAATATTATAAAATCCCGGTTTCACAACTGTGAAAAGACCTGTTGTTGAATTATAAGTTAAATAAGCCGTATCAATTTTATTACTCACATTGAAAATATAGGTTTGTGAATAATTTTCATGCGTACTGACCGGAGTAGAATGGGTACCTGTATAACTGCCGCTTGCCGGACTGATATCTGTTTTGCTTCCAACATAGACTACCTTTAAAAAATTTTCAGATTCAATGGTTTTCCATACCGGAGTATTTCCAGCTCCGTTTGACATTAAGAATTCACCTCTGTTTCCGGAATTTCCTTTTGTTCTGTCATCTCCGCCTACATTCAGATCTTTAACTACCTGAAGCGAGCCGTTGACATGTAATGTATTTTGAGGTGTTGGAGTTTTAATCCCTATCTGTGCATTTAAGTGAATGAACATGACAAATAATGCCATATACAATAGCTTCTTTTTCATCATTTGTTGATTTTTTAATTGCCGCAAAGATAAAATGTTTTTAAAATGTCTATTTTTTAAAGAATTAATAAACATATTGAACTATGTGTAAGTTTGACTTATATAGCTGAAAATATGGCTTTTATTTAAAAGCCATATTTATGTTATCCGTAAAAAATGTGAGTTGAAAATTTTAAATATTAAATTTCATTAAAATTGATATTTTTTGAATATTCAATTTGTAAGTAATTTAATATGCTGTTAAACAGTGTTTTGTATTGTATTGGAATTTCAATGTTAATGGCAAACACAGCATTTATTTCGTTTTTAATAGAAGAAGTTTAAAACTTCATTCCTACTCCGGCAGAAACCCTTCCACCGTCTGAACCATAGAAATAATTCAATCTTGCAGACATCATTTCCACAATACTCAGCCATACTCCTGCGCCGGCAGATTGATGCCATTTTCTGGAATTTTCATTGTCATTCCATACACGGCCGATATCATATCCGATGAGAATCCCCATGTTTGCCGGAACAATATTATTTCTGACCCTTCCAAAATCCCAGCGGATTTCTGAGTTATTGGTAAAATATGATCTTCCTGCGAATCGTTCATTTCTGAAGGCTCTCATACCGTTATTCCCTCCGATAGCTGCAGCCTGATAGAATTCAAAATTATTATTATTGATCCACATGACATTACTGGAGTTGGCAAATACAAATTTTCCTTTTTTATCAATTCTGTGGTCAACAGCGAGCTTTCCTTTTACGGTCACAAAGTTTTTGTTGAAATCAGAAAGTGTTGCTTTCCAGTCTGCATTCAACATAAATTCCAAACCAAGAGTAGGGAAGGCCACATTGTCTGCATTTTTATATCCGAATGTATAATTTGCTCCCACAAATTGCTGACTGTTAAATACGCCTGGCCTCACATCCGGTGACTGGTTGATGAAACGGTCTGCTTTTCTCTGTACTTTATTATCTTCAAAAGTCAGTTGAAACTGGTGGCTGAGGTTCATCCAGCTCTTTTGAGAAATAGAAGGAGCAAAGTTGAACTTGGAAATTCTGGCTCTGTTGTATTCTCTTTCTGTATCTTCCTTGTCATACTCACTTTCATTGGAAAGCCCGAAGAAGTTTTGAGAGAATCTTGGAGTTGTATAAAATGCATCAAGGTTGATATCCCAACCTGAGATGGCTTTTTTAAATACACCTTTGTAGGTAAGACTAAACCCTGCAGTAGCGGTATAAAAATTAGCTTTTAAGCTGTGTCTTTGGGTAAAAGGATCACGAATAAAATTATTCACAGTATAATTGGCCAGAACCCCCACAATGACTCCATCGTCCGGGTTGTAATCCAGGTTTGGATATCCGGCAACGGAATTATATTTCGGGTGTTTATAATTATAACTGTTGATATCATAATCATCAGTTATATTCTTGGTTGCATTTCCTGCATTATAGGTGTTCTTCTGAGATTTAAAATCATAAATCTTCACTTTTCTTCCATCCGCAACGTTATAGGTATCATGGTTATATCCCCCAATCAGTCTGATGGTCATTTTAGGATTTCCACTCCCTGTCACTACGTAGGTATCATCATCTTCCAGTCCGTAGATCCATAATTCTTTAGTTTTTGAATCATGGTAAGTCTTTTCAAAAACCAATTCATTCTGGTCTTTATTTTTACCCAGCTTATATTGCTGTACAAGTACGGAGTGTCCGTTTTTGGTGATCACAAACTTATCAGGATTTACCGTTCCTGCCAGAGGAACTTTTTTCTGCAATACATCATAATACTGTGCAGCGTAGCTCTGAAGTTTTGTTTTTCTGATTTTCAGTTTTCTCTGGATTTCGGCAATGGTATCATCCTGTACTTCTTTCGGAAGATTATGGAAAGCATCATCAATATCTGCATCAGTCAGATGTTCCTGTATGTATTTTGCCTGAGTTTCCCATTCACTCTGATCAGCCCCTTTTAAAAATACAAGATCCATAGGATAAGGTTCCATAGCAAGCCATTTCACACTGCTGATATCTTCTGTAAAGGTTTTCATGTGACGGATGGCAGGAACATTCATAATAATCCTAAAGGCTGCACCGTCATATTTACTGAATGCCTGATCTCTGTCTTTAGGGATAGGTTTGTAAATCACTTTGTCGCCCTCTTCATATTGTGCCCATTTCCACTGGTCCGAGTGTCTGTCCCAATCACCGATAAGCATATCAAATAATCTTGCTCTGATGTAAGATTCCCTGTCGACAGAATATTTATTGCTTTTGTTGAGGTTCTTTAATACATCATCCGTAGAAACGATATCATTTGCATGATCAAGGGAAGCCAATGTTTTAGGATCAGAAGAAAAACGTTCTTCAATCATATACATTTCATCTCCGTAATTCTCATTGTATCTTCCCAAAGCTTGTTGTTTGGGGATATAGTATAGTTTTGGATTACTATGGAAAATATTGAGCTTTTCCGACATATTTCCAATAGTAAACGGAGTAAACGGATGATTGGTGGTATAGAAATCCAGCAGGAATTTTTCAGGATATGAATCTGCAAGTTCTTCTCCTAATGTACTTTTCTGGAAAGCCATATTGTTTAAGAATCGAATTGCGCTTTTTTTCACCCCTCGCATTACAAACTCCTGTCCGTCTGCAGACTTCAGCCGCAAACTGTTAGATTGGTTTCCTCCACCTTCTCTAAAAGGAATATACCCTCCGTTCAATTCTGAAAGGTTGGCCGTGGGAGCTTCAATGGGAATTCCATAATATCTTCTGTAATGATCTCCCCAAAGCCAACGGTAAAACTTTCTTTTTTCAGTAAGCTGAACCGGATAAATGGTTGAAGAGAACGTTGCAGGAAAAGAATTAGGGAAATTATTGACAAATACATCTGGTTTGGAAATCACGGAAATATGAGTCAGTTTTTGAAGCTGGGCATCTTTGGTTGAAAAATACTCAACATCTGTACTTTCATCTTTTCTGAAATTTAAAACAGCAAAACCGCTGCCTCCATAGGAAAAGTCTGTCTTTTCTACAATGGTCGCGGGATCTGTTTTAGAACCTGCACCACTGACGATCTGTCTCAGGTTTCCATCTTCGTGATATTGCAGGTTATGATCATGTCCGGAAACGAAAATAATATTTTCTTTATCCTGAACAATGCTTTTCAGCCTGTTGGCCAGATCTGCATAATGTTGGTTATTGATATCTTCAGGACTGGCTCCTGAGGAACTTCTTAAAATATTGATTACACTTGCCACCACAGGAACGGGAACTTTACTCTTTAAAGGAAAGAGATGAGATTTTGCAGAATTAAAACCTGCATGGGTTCCACTGCTGATAATGGGATGGTGTAAAGCAACAATTATTCTTTTACCCTGATTTTTAATGATGAGGTCTTTAAACTCTGTAAAAAAATCTTCACGGGTTTTGATATTACAGTTTTTATTGATTCCCGGATAATTATCCCAGTTGGCAATTACCCATTCCGTATCGATTGCGATAAGCTTGATATCTTTAGAAACGTTAATGTCATCAATAGGACAGCCGTTTTTAGGAAGAAAAGCTTTTTTATCATCAAGATATTTTTTAACCAGTCCTTCCTGGGTATTCAATCCCTCAATTCCATTGTACCAGTCATGATTTCCGGGAATTACGAGTGTTTTTCCTTTGAAATTTTTGGTAATGGCAAGCTGGTTTTCCAGTTTTTGTTTTGCCAGGGCATAGTCTTTATCTGTTTCTTTGGGCATTCCATTGGGATAGATATTATCTCCCAGAAAGATCAGCATAGAATTACTGTTGGCAGAGTCCAGCTTACTTTTCAGTAAATTCAGAGTTTTTTGAGCCTGAGGTTCATCTGAGTTTCCTGCATCTCCAATCAGAAAAAGTTTAAAATCATTTTCGGATTTTATTTCGGAATCTTTTACTTCAAATAAGTTTTTGCCCTTTTGTACGTTATAGGTAGCACAGGAATAAAGGACTCCTGCGGACATTACTGTTCTAAGAACAATAGAAGTATTTTTTAGATGAGTTTTAAAGGATAAATTCATAAATTTACATTAACAAAATTTCAGGGATGAGCATTCTACACAAAGCTAAAAATTATGTTGAAATCTTATTCAAAGATAAGTTATCTTCAGTATATTTTTATCATAATTTTATCCATACTGCCTATACTGTCAATAAGGCGGAGGAAATCATGAAAAATACTCCTGTTTCTGAAGAGGATCAGGAGAAGGTACTTGTTGCGTTATGGTTTCATGATACAGGGTATATAGAGTGTGCTCTGAACCATGAGGAAAGGAGCGTGGAGGTGATGAAAGCCTTTTTACACCAGGAAAACTATCCGGAAAACTATATTACAGATGTTGAAAAACTGATTCTGGCTACGAAAATACATTATGAACCTCAGAATTTGCTTGAGAAAATTGTAAAGGATGCTGATTTCAGTCATTTTGCCGGTCATGATTACAGCGATATTTCCGATGCTTTGAGAAAAGAATGGGAACTGACCAATGTAAGATGTTTTTCCAATGAAGAATGGAATGCCGGAAATCTTGATATGCTGAAAAACAAGCATACTTTTTATACGGATTATGCCAAAGAAAACTGGGAGCCCCTGAAAAAGAAAAACATCAAAAAGATAGAAAAGAAATTGGAAAAAGAAGAAGAGAAAAAAGATAATAAAAAGGATAGCGCAGAGGGTAAAAAGGAAAAAGAAAAATCAGACAGAAGTGTGGATACTTTATTCAGGGTAACCCTGAACAACCATACAAGGCTGAGTGATATTGCAGACAGTAAAGCCAATATTCTTTTATCTGTAAATGCCATTATCATTTCAGTTTGTCTTTCTGTATTGGTTCCAAAGCTGGATGCCCCTAAAAATTCACATCTGATTCTTCCGAGTTTTATACTATTGCTATCCAGTGTATTTACGATCATATTTGCCATTCTGTCTACAAAACCCAATGTGACGAAAACAACGTTTACTCCACAGGATATTGCCAACAGAAAAGTAAATCTGCTGTTCTTCGGAAACTTTCAGCAGATGTTATTTGATGATTATAACAATGCTATGAAAGACCTTATTAAAGACAGGGATTATATCTATGATTCTATGGTGAAGGATCTGTATTATCTTGGAAAAGTGCTGGATAGGAAATATAAACTTTTATCCATTACCTATAAGATTTTTATGGCAGGGATTATTATTTCCGTTTTATCTTTCGGAATGGCTTTTCTTAGTCTTTAATTAATAAACACACACGAATGATCGTCAGACAGCGTACGAATTGGCTGAAAATGTTATTTATATGGAGAGGTTCCGTATTAAAGAAAATTGTTGTTCAGCTTAGCATTATCACGCTGTTTTCCTTGGCTATCTATTTTTTCAAAGGAAAAATTTTTGATTATAAAGTGCATCTCAATCCTACCATTTTTACATTGATAGGATTGGCATTGGCTATTTTTATGGGTTTCTGTAATTCTGCAAGCTATGACCGTTTCTGGGAAGGACGTAAGCTTTGGGGATTACTTGTAATTGAAACCAGGTCTTTGACGAGACAGATTTTATCCTTAGTAAACGATTCTTCACCTGAAGTTAAAGTAGAAAAAGAGAAAATTATTAAGCTGATCTCTGCGTTTTCCTGGGCACTGAACTTTCAGCTGAGAGATAATTCAGGGACGGAACACCTTGAAAGGCTTCTTTCTCCTGAACAACTGGAACAGGTAAAGAATAAGAAATTTATTCCCAGTATTATTCTTGGGTTTATTGCAGACTGGCTTAATGAGCAGAATAAAAAAGGAAATATAGATACCATTGTGATGACTTCTATGGATCATCAGCTCAATCAGTTTTCTAATATTTCCGGAGGCTGCGAGAGAATTTACAATACTCCATTACCATTTGCTTATAGTGTTTTACTGCATCGCACGGTGTATCTTTATTGTTTCTGGCTTCCTTTCGGGCTGGTAGATTCTTTGGGATGGATGATGCCTATGATCGTTTTGTTGATCAGCTATACTTTTATTGCTCTTGATGCTATTATCCAGGAGATTGGTGAACCTTTTGGTGAAGAAGAGAATGATCTTGCCCTGAACAGTATCTGCCGTACGATTGAATTTTCTATTTTTGAACAGGCCGGAATTCCTCAGGGTGAACTTAAGAAACCGGATACTTATTTTATAGATTAGAATAATTTCTATTCCTGCGGTAGGGTAAAAGAAACCCTCAGCGCCAACAATCCCGTAATTCCCTGAAGATCCTCTACTCTTAAAAATTCGATGTCATGTTGTAAGACTCCTTTTTTCTGGAGTTTGGAAATGTAGTCAAGATATTCCTTCTGATTTTCCATTCCGAAATAGACGATGGTGATTTTTCCGGGTGCAGTGATGCGTTCTGAAGAATCTTTCACATGGGCTTTATCCAGACGTTTTTTGATAATTTCGTAGTATGAATTGTAAGCGCCGTCTACATCAAAGCGTTTTTCATCCATTCTGAAACGGATGTCTATTTTTTCATTGTATACAAAGATCAGTGATGCGATATCCAGCTGTACAGGAAGATATTTTTTGAACGACTGAAATTCAAGTTCCATTTTACAGATGGTCTTCAGCTGCCAGTATCTCAGTTTATGAACTACTTTTGAGGTATAATGAAGCTCTGGAGCAATGGTTGTACCAATGTAAAGATTATGCTCTACACCATCAGATTTAAATCTTTCATAGTAATGTGGGAATATTTCCTGTGCTTTCACCTGGCTTTCGTCCAGCATATCTGCCAGTTTTCGGTTGACCAGAGTGATAGAGTCATCAAGATTTTTTCTGTGGTGATAAAACAGGTCCGTAGAGGTGAAGATGTGTGAAAAATAGTCTTTAATCCTCGCCTTTATTTCCCTGGAAGTTCTTACTTCCAGCTTACCCTGTAAAAAAGGATGAATTTCTTCTCTTAATAATCTCTGAAAACGTTGTTCTGTATCTGCTTTGATCTCATTGTTGATTTCATTTTCAAAAACATCCAGTGCCAGTACAAATTTCTCTGAATCTGAATTGGTCAGCACCAAAATTTCATTCAGCCATTCAATCTGCTGATTGAGATCCTGCAGCATCAGATTAAAACGTTTTTCCGAAGAAGAACGGATATCTGAAACGCCAAACAAAGGAGTAAGATTTTTAAAGGCAATCTGCTTTAAAGTATATATTTTCTTTCCGAGTGATGCCGTAAAATATTTTTCTGCTTCATTTCTGAACTTCCATACCACACTGTCGTGGATGGTTGTATATTCACGCTGGATAATGGCTTCTATCTGATAGTTTTTTTCAAAGTAGAATCTGTTCAGAGAGAAAAGAACCATATCGGTGAAAAACTCCAGTTTTTTAAGCTTTAAACCATTGAAACTTCCTGCAATAGGAGAAGTAAACTCCATGATGGCAAGGAGATCACCGTCTTTCATAATCGGAATTACCATGAAGCTGTTGACATTATTATCCTTCAATATACTAAAGGAGGGAAGCAGTTTTACATTTTCATCCAGATTGTTTACATTGGAAACAACGACAGGTTTTGAATTATGATTTAAATTATTAAAAGTCGTCTTACGGGTATCTTCGTCAAAAGCATTGATCCAGAAATCCAGGATATGATTGGTGAGAAGACTCTCATAAATTGGGAGTTTATCCAGTTTCTGTTCCTTTTTGTTAAAAGTCATCAGTCCAAAACTGAGCTCTGAAACATCAAAATAGGATTTAAAAATTTCCGTCAAATTTTCATTGGGATTCATATTTTCCGGATCAATCTCAATCATACTTGATTTCAGATCGGAAAGGGCTACCTCAGAGGTACAGTCTACCAGTGAAATAATGGTAAATCCTTTCAGTATCCAAGATTGCGAAGGGAAATATTTTTTCCACAGTTTAAAATCATCCAGATTTTCCAGAAGCATATCCAGAATATCATCAGATGGAATTTTGGCATCTTCTGTAGGCGTAATTTCCGTGAAATCTGAATTGACTGTAATTTTGTAATGCTTCATGATTCCCTGCTTGTTGGGGATATCATAATAAAAGGGAAGTGTACTTTTAATATCTTTTTTGAAGTAGCTCTGAAGAATCAGACAGCAGCAGAAAACATAAAATTCATTATCTGAAATATTTCTGAGTTCTATTTCGAAGTCTTTCCCTGCATCTTTCAGAATATCTTTAAACCTTTCGGTATAGTTGAAGGTGATATTGGAAAGAGGAATACTTGCTGCTTTTATTTCATTTCTGGTGAGACCTGTGGGGAAAAGATCGGCAAGAAGCAGTCTGATGAGGTCCTCATATTTATCAAGAAGAGCAGTATCCTGAAACCCTTCTCTTAGCTCTTTAAAATTTCTGGTACTCTCAATCAAAGACTCTGCATAGTTCACTCTGTATTCCAATCTGTCATTATATCGGATATGCTCCAGAACATCCAAATATTTTTTGAATGATATATAAACCTGAAAGGGAGAGTCTTTTTTATAGAGATTAGCCAAGAGGTGAAAAATTTAGAGTAAAGTTATGAAAAAAGCAGAATATTAATAAGAGTATGTTTTATTTTATTGTACATAATTTACGAGTGCTTTCGGAAATTTTACAATGTATTTTGTAATTCTTTGCTGTTTTTTGGAAAGAAGGATAACAAGGATACTGATTAATATATTTTATGATTTTTTGAATAAGAAATAGTGTTTTTTAGGATATTCATTATTCAGCTATGATCACAAAAAAGCACAACTGAAAAGTTGTGCTTTTTATATTTTAAAATTCAGATTTTATAATCCGAACATTCTTGCAAACAGATCCGGGAAAACCCCAAGGATGATAATCAAAGCAATAACAACTACTGCAATGATGTTGTAGGTAAGTGTTACTTTTTCTGATGACTTGAATGTTGATTCTTTGAAGAAGAACATGGCGATAATCAGTCTTAAATAGTAAGCGATAGATAGGGCAGAACCCAATACTGCTACCAATACTAAGAAAGCAGCACCGTTCATAGCCTGGGAGAATAAAGCAAATTTCCCCATAAATCCAGCTGTTAACGGAACCCCTGCCATTGAAAGCATAGAGATCGTAGCTGCTGTAGCTAATAAAGGTTCAGTTTTTGCCAATCCTTTGAATGCTCCAAAAGAGGTTTCTCTTTTTAATTTCTCTACCCAGATCAGACACATGAAAACTCCTACTGTAGATAAAGAATATGCAAATAAATAAAAGGCAAGGTTATAAGTAGAAAGGCTTGTCATTCCAAAGAATACCAATCCGATATATCCTGCGTGAGAAACTGAAGAGTATGCCAGCATTCTTTTTGCATTCGTCTGAGCAAGACCCATAACGTTTGCCAATAATAAAGTAATGATCAAGAATACTCCTAAAACATTGATCCATTCGTGAGTAACTCCGGCAAAACCAAGAGTCATCAATCTGAACAGCGCAAAGAATCCTGAGATCTTTACCACACTCGCCATGAAAGCTGTGATTAATGAAGGAGAACCTGCATATACATCAGGGCTCCACATATGGAAAGGTGCCAACGCTACTTTGAAGGCCAATGCACAAAGGATTAGTAATACTCCTAAGATGAACATTACATTCCCGGCATTTGCTACTCCGAAGTCATGAATCTTGTACAAATCAAAACTTCCTGCACTTCCATAGATGAATGCAATCCCGAACAGTAAGAAACCTGTTGCGAATGCACCCATAAGGAAATATTTAATAGAAGCTTCGTTTGATCTAAGATCCGTTTTGTTAGCTCCTGCCATTACATATAATGGAATAGAAAGGATTTCAACACCTAAGAACATCGTCACTAAGTTCTGATATCCGAAAAGGATGATCCCTCCACATAATGCAAATAGCATCAATGCATATAATTCTGACTGGTGGCTTCTGTGATTGCTGAAAGCAAAACCTCCCAGAAAGAATAACAATAAAGTTGTTACGATTGATATTTTAGTGAATAATGCAGTATTGTCACTGTACTCATACATATGCTTGTAATGATCGAAAAACGAACATTCCGGCATAAAACTTACGTACAATGCGATGATTAATCCCAAAATCCCAATGTATCTTGCGAATTTTCCTTGTTCAAAAACTCCTGAAAATAACGCAATAACTGCCGTTAGGAAAACAATAATTAAAACACTCATTTCTTAAAATATCAAATTAACTTACCATTGATTGGTAGATAAACTTCACCGAACTACTCACCATGTCGATTACCGGTTGTGGGAAAATACCTAGTAAAATCACAAAAACCGCTAAACTTGCCAATACAGAAAATTCTACACCTGATAAATCTTTTGCTGTACTTAAAACTGCTTCATCTCCTTCTCCAAACATTGCTTTTCCGTAGAATCTCAATAAATACACCGCACAAAGAATTACCGTAAGACCAGCAATTACTGCTGCTGTTCCGTTAAAATCATATACTGATTTCAACAAAATAAATTCCCCGATGAATCCATTCGTTAATGGAACTCCCATTGAACCTAATATAATGATCAAGAACAATACAGCAAACTTAGGAGCTACTTTAGCTAAACCACCCATTTGTCTGATGTCTCTTGATTTAAATCTCTTGTATAAAATATCACAACAGTAGAATAATCCTACTACGTTGATACCATGGGCAAATGTCTGTACCAATGCTCCTTCAGCTCCTTCCACATTGAAAGTTCCTCTAAGAGTTACTACTGCAGATGCAAAGATCCCTGCCACCATTAATCCTACGTGAGAGAAAGATGAATACGCAATGATTCTCTTCATATCCGTCTGGATAATAGCGATCAGCGCACCATGAACAATTCCTACAATAGCAAGAATAATTACGATCTGTCCTGAAATCCCTGCTATCGGAAGCGGAGTGATTGGAAGTAAGTAACGCATTACCCCATATACTGCCATCTTCAACATGATCCCTGATAACAACATCGATCCCTGAGTAGGAGAGTAGGTATAGGTATCAGGCTGCCATGTATGGAAAGGGAATACCGGTAATTTCACTGCAAATGCAAAGAAAATAAACCAGAATACCACCGTCTGCTGTACTTCATTCAGTTGTGCATTGTATAAATCTGTTAAAGCGAATGATGCTGAGTGGTTGTACACATAGATCAATCCGGCTAACATAAATAACGATCCAACGAATGTATATACGAAGAATTTCGTAGTGAATTCAAACCTTTTATTCTCTTGTCCCCAAAGTCCGGCAATGAACCAAATTGGAATCAAAGTTACTTCCCAGAAAATGTAGAATAACAATCCGTCTAAAGAAGTAAACACTCCTACAAGACCGAACTGCATTAACAGAATCAATCCGTAGAATGTATTTCTGTAGTTTACACTTTCGTTGAAAGATGATAAAATAATGATTGGAGCCAGAATGTTGGTCAATAATAAAAGAAGCATGCTCATTCCATCGATACCGAAGTGAAGAGAGCTCTTCATAAATTGTGACCATGGATAATTGATCTCATGCTGCAATACGCTGTCTACTGTCGGAGTAAAATCAAAATCCGAAAGTATGTAAAACGTAAGGAGCATTTGTACCAATGCAATTCCAAGCGCCAAATATTTGCTGGAATTATTCTTCCAGGCAAAAACTAATCCCGAACCTACTAGAGGTAAAAGTAATAATGTTAATAATAAACAAGACATTATTATTGTAATAAAAAGTTAACAATTAATATAATTCCCACAGCTAAAGACATGATAAGGATATATGTCTCTACATTTCCGTTCTGTACGCGCTTCATAGCTTTTCCGCTGTCTTCAGCACCATCACCTACAAAGTTTACAAAACGGTCTAAGATACCCTTATCAAACATTTTTCCTCCGCGTCCTAATCCTTCAACAGTTTTTACAATCAATGCGTTGTAAAGTTCGTCAACGTATAATTTCTTAGCAGAAAGCTTTTCCCATCCGGTGTAGTTTTCTTCTGCAACAGCCATCTTTTTCTTACTTACATAAGTATTTCTAACGATGAACCATACAGAGAAGAACATAAGCACTGTAGCTGCTAATAAGATCATTTCAGTATTGAAAGGTACTCCTGAAAGAGTAGCTTCCATCTGGCTGTAGCTTTGTTCTGTAAGAACTGGCTTTAACCATTCCATCAGTTTAGCATAGTGCCCGTGACCGATGAAGTGTGGCAGGTTGATGAAACCTCCGATTACAGAAAGAATAGCCAATACGATCAATGGTAATGTCATATTTGACGGGCTTTCATGTAAGTGGTGTTTTTGTTCTTCAGTACCTCTGAATTCTCCGTGGAATGTCAAATAGTACAGTCTGAACATATAGGTTGCAGTCATTGCCGCTAAAACAAATAAGATTACCCAATAGATTGGATTTTTAGCGAAAGCGGCTACTAAAATTTCGTCTTTAGAGATCATCCCTGATAATAAAGGGAAACCTGAGATGGCTAATGTTCCGATCAGGAATGTAGCGTGCGTAAGAGGAATATATTTTTTAAGACCTCCCATGAAACGCATATCCTGTTCGTTGCTCATTGCGTGGATTACAGAACCTGCACCTAAGAATAATAAAGCCTTAAAGAAAGCGTGCGTCATTACGTGGAACATTGCTGTTGTATAGGCTCCAAGACCTAAAGCGATGAACATAAATCCAAGCTGTGAAACGGTAGAGTATGCCAATACTTTTTTGATGTCGTTCTGACGTAGTGCATAGAATCCTGCCAAAGCAGCTGTTAAGAATCCGATGAATAAAATTCCTCCCTGTACAGTAGGTGCCAAAGTAAATAAGAAGTTTGATCTTACTACCAAATAGATCCCTGCTGTTACCATCGTTGCCGCGTGGATCAACGCTGATACAGGAGTAGGTCCGGCCATCGCATCCGGTAACCATGTATATAATGGAACCTGAGCAGATTTACCGGTAGCACCAATAAATAAACTCGCTGTGATAAAGATAATCACTGTTCCGTCTAATTCAAATTTTGAAGCGTTTTCTGCTACAGAAAGATAATCTACAGCATTGGTCTGAGAAGCAATCATGAAGATACCGATCAATAACGCAAGGTCACCAATTCTGTTCATGATGAAAGCTTTTCTTGCTGCTTTACCGTATTCTTCGTTAGTGTACCAGAATCCGATCAACAGGTAAGAACAAAGACCTACACCTTCCCATCCGATGAATAGGATCAGGTAGTTGCTTCCCATTACCAAAAGTAACATGGAGAAGATGAAAAGATTCAGATAAGTAAAGAACTTGTAGAACCCTTTATCATGACTCATATATCCGATAGAGTATAAGTGGATCAGTGAACCGATACCCGTAATGATCATTACCATCATTAAAGAAAGCTGATCAATCTGGAATCCAAAATTGATTTGAACTCCATTTACTCTAAACCATTCAAAAGCTTTTACAATAACAGGCTGGCTTTCAGAATTGAAATTCATGAAAATACTTACCGCAATACAGAAAGATCCAAAAACCATCAAAGTAGCCAAAGATCCTACCAATATTTTTGGAAGATTTTTTCCGAATAACCCGTTAATAAGAAACCCTAAAAGTGGTAAAAGTACTATTGCATATACTAGATTCTCCATTCTTATCCTCTTAATTTATTAAATATACTCACATCTACAGAACGGGTGTTTCTATATAGCATAGCAATAATTGCCAAACCTACTGCTACTTCAGCAGCAGCTACCACCATAATAAAGAAAACTAAAAGTTGTCCGTCGCCGTTGCCTTTATATGCTGAAAAAGCTGCCAATAAAAGGTTTACAGAATTCAGCATAAGCTCTACACAGCCCAGAATCACAATAGCATTTTTTCTAAGCAATACTCCCATTACTCCCAAACAGAACAATACTGATGAAAGAATGATAAAGTAGTCCAAAGGGATGCTTTGTATAAATGTATTTACTTCTCCCATAATTTTATAAATCTTTTTTACCGATTAATACCGCGCCTACAATACCTGCCAGAATTAGGATGGAAGCAAGCTCAAACGGTAAAACATATTCATTAAACAAAAGTCTACCCAGATTTTTCGTAAGACCAATACCTCTGTCTACATTTTCAACAACAATGTGTTTGTCTTGTACTCCTCTGAAAACTCCAAGTACGCCTACTAAAAGAATACCTGCTGTAAAAACTCCAACAAACTTTAAAGTATTGTTCTTCTTACTTTCGTCTCCTTTATTAAGGTTAAGCATCATCAGGATGTAAAGGAAAAGTACCATAATAGCACCTGCGTACACTATAATCTGGATAATTGCCAGGAACTGTGCATTTAAAAGAATGTACATTCCTGCAATTGAAAACATCGTAACAATTAATGACAAAATAGCATAGAGAGGATTTCTTGCAAATACAAAGTAAACTGCACTTGCCACTGCTAAAAACGCCACCAAGAAAAATAAAAACTGATCCATTATTTTACCGCATTTTTTTGTTTCTCGGATTGTCTTGTCGTGATATCAATCCTTTCATTTATTTTTTCAACTAGTTTATCTTTTCCGTAAATGAAAGAACCTCTATTCGTTTCTACATCTACTAATCTATCCGTAAGATAGATGGCAGATTTAGGACAAGCTTCTTCACACATACCACAGAAAATACATCTTAGCATATTGATTTCATATACTGAAGCATATTTTTCTTCTCTGTAAAGACCTCTTTCCTCTTTAGTTCTTTCAGCAGCCGTCATTGTAATGGCTTCTGCAGGACAAGCTACCGCACAAAGTCCGCAAGCAGTACATCTTTCTCTGCCTTCCTCGTCTCTTTTCAAGACGTGCTGACCTCTCCAGATGGTAGTTCTTGGTTTCTGTACTTCCGGATACGAATATACTGCGGGAGCACCCTTTATCACGGTTCTTACAGCATGCTTAAATGTAATCCCCATTCCTGTAAAGATGGCAGGAAGGTAGATTTTTTCAGCAAGGGTCATTTCTTTATTGGAAACAACTTTTGATCTGTTTGTAAGTTTCATTTAATTATAGATATTAGATGTTAGACACCAGATTTTAGACTAATCTTGTCTGCTATCTTAATTATTTAATATTGACGATTGAAATATGACATGCTAAAGATAAAACTTTGATTTCATTATCAAATTTTCAAATCAGCTCATTTTCAAATTTTCTTAGTTTGCAAATGCTAAAATTACAGCTCCTGTAATTAATAGGTTTACCAATGCCATTGGGATTAATGTTTTCCATCCTAAGTGCATTAACTGGTCGTATCTGAATCTTGGAAGCGTCCATCTGATCCACATAAAGATTAAAATTCCGATTACAGTCTTCGTTAAGAATGCTACGATACTTAAGATTCCTGCAGTATTCTCACCCCAGTTCTGAGTTACCCATTCAATACCAGGATAGTTGTATCCTCCGAAGAAAAGAACTACCATGAAAGCATTGGAAATAAACATGTTCACATATTCTCCGAACATATATAAACCTAACTTCATGGAAGAGTATTCTGTAGAGTATCCAGTTACCAATTCAGATTCACACTCAGGTAAATCGAAAGGGTGTCTGTTGGTTTCTGCCAATGCAGCTACAAAGAAAACAAGGAAAGCAATCGGCTGGTAGAAAATATTCCAGTTCATTCCGGAACCCCAAGGAATAACACCCCATAATTTTCCGGTAGTCTGACTTTCAGTAATTTCTTTTAAATCTAAACTTCCCGTCATCATAATGATAGAAAGAAGGGCTAGTCCCATTGCCAATTCGTAAGAAATCATCTGAGAAGAAGCACGGATAGCACCTAGTAATGAATATTTGTTGTTCGAAGCCCAACCTCCGATCATAATTCCGTAAACCCCGATGGAAGCCATTCCTATGATGAAAAGTACACCAACATCAATGTTCGCTACCTGAAGATCAAAAGAAGTACCTGCAATATTTAAACTTTTACCCCAAGGAATAACAGCTCCTGTAATCAATGAAATAAACATTACCAAAGCTGGGCCTAATACAAAAAGGAATCTTTCTGCATTGGCTGGTGTAAAGTCCTCTTTAAAGAAGAATTTTCCACCATCAGCAAGAGGCTGCAGCAATCCGAAAGGTCCGGCTCTGTTGGGACCAATTCTATCCTGCATGATAGAGGCTACTTTTCTTTCTGCCCAGGTAGAGTAGGCTGCAATCGTTAATGATAGCAGGAAAAGTGCTAGTACAAGTATAAGTTTAAATGTAAGTAAATCCATTTTTATTTTAAATGTTTGAAGATGGGAGCTGGAAGCTGGAAGTGTATCACGTCTTGGCATCAACTCTTCATCACATTACCAAATTTTTTTATATATTTTAAAACAGCTAAAGTTAAAACTGAAATTTAGGGTATTTATTAAACTCCCAGCTTCCAGCTTCCTAACTTCGAACTATTCTATTTTTCGTCTTTTTCACTGATTTCTTTAGCCATCGGATTGTCTAAAACTCTTAGCTCATCTTTAGGCTTTTCGTAGTGGTTCAATGAAATTACAGAATGTCTGTCGATATGTCTAGGACCTTCAATGTTCCAGTCTGATAATGCTTTTCTTTCGAAACGACATGTATCACAGATGAATTCTTCAACTTCACCCCACTGGTCTTTTCTTGCAGTTACTCTTACAATTTCGTCACCTTTAAACCATACTAAAGCTTTTCCAGAACATTTATCACATTTACAAGTAGCATTCATAGGTTTTGTGAACCATACTCTGCTGGCAAAACGAGCTGTTCTGTCTGTTAATGCTCCTACCGGGCAAACGTCGATAACGTTTCCGATGAAGTCATTGTCTAACGCTTTATTTAAATAGGTTGAAATTTCAGCGTGATCTCCTCTGAAAAGAATACCGTGTTCTCTTGTTTCTGTAAGCTGATTGGCTGTTAATACGCATCTTGCACAAAGAATACAACGGTTCATATTCAATTTGATGTTCGGACCAAGATCATCAGCTTCGTAAGTATTTCTTTCGAATTCTGTTCTTGTGTTTTCCACACCATGCTCATATCCTAAGTCCTGAAGATGACATTCTCCTGCCTGGTCGCAGATAGGGCAGTCCAGCGGGTGGTTTACCAATAGGAATTCGGTAACCGCTTTTCTTCCTTCCTGAGCTTTCTCAGAAGTAAGATTTTTTACTTCCATACCGTCCATTACATTAGTTCTGCAGCTTGCTACTAATTTTGGCATAGGGCGTGGGTCTGCTTCAGATCCTTTAGAAACTTCTACCAGACAAGTTCTACATCTTCCTCCACTGGTTTCCAACTTGCTGTAGTAGCACATTGCAGGAGGTACAGATTTACCACCGATTTGTCTTGCAGCTTCCAGAATAGAAGTACCAGGCATCACTTCGGTAGTTTGTCCGTCTATAGTTATTTTGAATTTTTTAACTTCTTCGCTCATATGATATGCTTTAAGCTTTATGCGTTAAGCAATAGGCTTTGTTATTTATATTTCTTTGTATTAAATGTATATCCAATTCCTCCCAGAATTTGTCCGAAAACAAAATCCTGACGTGCTTTGTCTGGTTTATTATTCAATGTAGTTTTAATATCCCACATATTAATATAACCGGCTTTTCCTTCTAATCTCAGCATCCAGTTTTTCCAGAATACCAAGTTAAGACTAGATCTGATATCAGTTCCCATACCTGCCACGTGAAAACGGTCACTTCTTTCATTACCAAAAAGCTTTACATTACTTTTCGGAAACATAAATCCGATTCCGGCTCCATAAGACCATACTAAATCTATATTTTTCTTATGAACAAGATTTTTGTATTTCTCAAGACCTAAGTTTTCATAATTAAGTCCATCAGTATGTTCGAAAGTAAGGAACTTCTCATCTGCAAGATTCACTTGTCCGTTTTGAACCATCGCTGCATATTCAGGATCTGAAATATGTCCTTTGAAACCAACAGTCTGGTTCTGATCCATTACATATTTCATATGGTCTATCCCTAATACCAATGCTAAATTGTCTTTAATGAAATATCCTATTCTGAAATTATACTGTGTTACAGTAAACCAGCTTGGATCAAAATAAACAATTCCGAATTTCGTAGGTCTGTCTTGTGCGGTTACGTTATTCAATTGAAAATCGTATCCGTTTCCGGTAAAATGGATATCAGAATTGCTATAAGCGGCTCTGTTCCATCCATAAAATACGAAAACCTGACCTTTTTTGCTTAATGGTAAAGGTTTTTCCTTTTTCTCAGCTTTAATCTGCTCTTTCTCACTCACTACATATGACAAATCCTCTTCAACGGATCTGTTATAATTTGCAGTATCACTCTTCTTGTTCTGTGCAAATACAAGATTCGACATCATTAAGCCGACAACCAATAATTTTTTCATCTTACCTACGCATTCTTTTCAACAGCCGGGATAGGATCTGCATAATGTGCCAATCCATAGTTTTGTGTCTGAGACAATTCAGGGTTTTTCACGTGCCACTCAAATTCATCTCTGAAGTGACGGATCGCTGCTGCAACCGGCCAAGCTGCTGCATCACCCAACGGACAAATCGTGTTTCCTTCGATTTTTCTCTGGATATCCCAAAGCAGATCGATATCTTCCATTTTCCCTTCTCCTTTCTCGATTTTCTTTAAAATCTTGTACATCCATCCCGTTCCTTCACGGCAAGGAGTACATTGTCCACAGCTTTCGTGATTGTAGAATCTCGCTAAAGTCATCGTGTGATCTACAATACACTGGTCTTCATCCAAAACGATGAAACCTCCTGAACCCATCATGGTACCGGTAGCAAAACCACCATCTGCCAATGATTCATAGTTCATATATCTTGGCTCTCCGTTCACTGTTCTCAGCAATAAGTTAGCGGGAACAATCGGAACAGAACTTCCTCCGGGAATACAAGCCTTTAATTTTTTACCGTCTTTAATACCACCGCAATATTCATCAGAGTAGATGAATTCTTCTACCGTGATGGTCATATCGATTTCGTATACTCCCGGTTTGTTGATATTTCCACAAGCAGAAATCAACTTCGTTCCTGTAGATCTTCCAACTCCTATTTTAGCATACTCAGCACCTGTAATATCAATGATCGGAACAATTGCAGCAATAGACTCAACGTTGTTTACTACCGTTGGTCTTTCCCAAAGACCTTTTACTGCCGGGAATGGCGGTTTTAATCTTGGGTTACCTCTTTTTCCTTCAAGGGATTCAAGCAATGCAGTTTCTTCACCGCAGATGTATGCTCCACCACCTCTCTGTACATAGATTTCACAGTCGAAACCTGTTCCTAAAATATTTTTACCTAAAAATCCTGCTGCTTTGGCTTCTTCAATAGCTTCTTCAAGGATATCCGGAATCCATGAATATTCTCCACGGATGTAGATATAAGAAGTATTGGAACCTAAACAGTAAGAAGAAATTAGCATTCCTTCAATCAATAAATGAGGAAGGAACTCCATCAGATATCTGTCCTTGAATGTTCCAGGTTCAGATTCATCCGCATTCACAACAAGGTGTCTTGGAACGCCTTCCGGCTTTGCCAAAAAGCTCCATTTCATTCCTGTTGGGAATCCAGCTCCACCACGACCTCTTAGTCCTGAAGCTTTTACTTCTTCAAGAATTTCGTCAGGAGTCATCTTCAAGGCTTTTTCAGCTGCTGTGTAACCTCCCTGTTTACGGTATGTTTCAAAGTAGCGAATACCTTCTATATGTGCGTCTTTAAGTAAAAGTTTTTTACTCATTGTTATTTGCTTATTGCAATAGGCTTTTGGCTTCTTGCATTAATTATGATTAAACGTTAAGTGAATAATTTAAAATCTAAAATTTAGAATTTAAAATTTCTATTAGTCTAAAGCAACTTGTCCCTGTCTGCAAAGATCAAGGATTTCATCTACTTTTTCTATCGTTAAATTTTCATGAAAGAATTTTCCTAACTGTAGCATTGGTGCATATCCACATGCTCCAAGACATTCAGCTGGCTTTAATGTGAACATACCGTCTTCAGTAGTTTCTCCATCCTTAATGTTCAGTTTGGTTCTGATATGGTCAAGGATTTTTTCGCTTCCACAAACCATACAAGGTCCTGTTCTGCAAACTTCCAAAACATATTTACCAACCGGCTTCATATTAAACATGGTATAGAAAGTAGCCACTTCATATACTTCGATCGGTTGGATACTTAATAGTCCGGCAACATAATCCATCACAGGAACATCTAACCATCCTCCGAATTCTTTCTGTGCCAGGTGAAGTACAGGAAGAAGAGCAGATTTCTGTCTTCCTTCAGGGTATCTTGCGATAATTTTGTGTACCTGTGCTAAACTTTCCGGTTTAAAAGCTATTGTTTCGCTCATTTTTGAAATTTTAGATTTTAGATTTTAAATTCTAAATGAATAACGGTCTAAAATCAATTTATAATTTATAATTCAAAATTTATAATTCCAGTTATGCGTCTAATTCTCCCGCAATAATATTCATACTACACATCGTTACAATGGCATCTGAAATTACAGAACCTGTAATCATTTCAGGGTATGCCTGATAGTAGATGAAGCATGGTCTTCTGAAGTGAAGTCTGTAAGGGCTTCTTCCTCCGTCACTCACAAGATAGAATCCTAATTCTCCGTTTCCACCTTCTACAGCATGATAAACTTCTCCTTTAGGAACATCCGTTTCTCCCATTACGATTTTGAAATGGTAAATTAATGCTTCCATTTTCTGATAAACATCTGCCTTTTCTGGAAGATAGAAATCAGGAACATCCGCGTGGAATGGTCCTTCCGGAAGATTGTCGTATGCTTGATTGATAATTTTTAGAGATTCCCAGATTTCCTGTTGACGAACCATGAAACGGTCGTAAGTGTCACCAGAAGTTCCTACTGGAATAATGAAGTCGAAATCTTCGTAGGAAGAATAAGGCTGTGCAACTCTTACATCATAATCTACTCCTGCTGCACGTAAGTTGGGACCTGTGAAACCATAGCTTAATGCTCTTTCAGCAGAAATAGCTCCTGTACCAATGGTTCTATCCATGAAAATTCTGTTTCTTTCTAATAAAGTACCGAATTCTTTGAATCTTGCCGGGAAGGTTTTTAAGAAATCTTTCAGTAACTCATGAAATTTAGGGGTGAAATCTCTTTCAAATCCTCCGATTCTTCCCATATTGGTTGTCATTCTGGCTCCGCAGATCTGCTCATACATATCATAAATACGTTCTCTTTCGATGAACATATACGTAAGACCTGTAATAGCTCCTGAGTCCATTCCGGTTACCCCGTTACAGATCAGGTGATCACCGATTCTAGCAAGCTCCATCAAGATAACACGCATATAGTCTACACGTTTTGGAACTTTAACGCCAATCAGTTTTTCTACTGTCATGTGCCAACCTAAGTTATTGATAGGTGCAGAACAGTAATTCATACGGTCTGTAAGGGTAGTGATCTGAGAATAGTTTCTTCTTTCAGAAATTTTCTCAAATGCTCTGTGGATGTATCCTACGGTTTGCTCTGCGTGAAGGATTCTTTCTCCGTCCATCGTTAAGATATTCTGGAAAATCCCGTGAGTAGCAGGGTGGGTAGGTCCTAGATTCAGGGTGTATAATTGTCCGTCAATCTGTTCCTTACTTTCGTACTGGTTTAGTATATTAGATAATGAGTTATCTTTCATAAGTATTATAATTGATAATTGATAGTTGATAATCGATAATCATTTATCTATCATCATTTATCATTTATATTTTATTTTTATCTTCCGAACATGCTATCGTTCTTGTCGGTTCTTGTACCGTCTTCAAGGCGATATTCTTTCAACATTGGGTGATATCCAAGATCTTCCATATTCAAAATAGGTCTCAGATCCGGATGTCCTTTAAATTTAATCCCATAGAAATCATACGTTTCTCTTTCCATCCAGTTGGCTCCTGCATACAACTCTACAAGAGAGTCTACTTCAATATTTTCTCTGGACATAAAGATTTTCAGACGTAATCTGAAATTGGCCATCATATTATGCAAATGGTATACAACACCAATTTCCTTCTCAGGGAATTCAGGATAATGAATACCACAAATATCCGTTAGGAAATTAAATTCCAATGATGAATCTTTAAGATAGTGAATGATCTTCTTGATATCTTCTTTCTTCACTTCAATCGTCAGCATTCCGTAAGGTTCTGAGCTTGAAATAACAGATTCCGGAAATTCTCTTGTGATTGCTTCTAATACAAATTCGTTTGTCATTTCCGTTTAGTTGCTTATGTTGTAAGAATCTAATAATTTCTGATATTCAGGCATGTCCCTTCTTCTGATGCTTTCGCTTTCCGCAAGAGCCTGTACCTGCATTACTCCTTCAATGATCTGCTCAGGTCTTGGAGGACATCCAGGAACGTATACGTCTACCGGAATAATTTTATCAATTCCCTGAAGTACAGAATAGGTATCAAAAATACCACCGCTGGAAGCACAAGCTCCCACTGCTACCACCCATTTCGGCTCAGCCATCTGAGTGTAAACTTCTTTCAGGACTGGTCCTAATTTCTTTGATATAGTTCCGCAAACCATCAGCATATCTGCTTGTCTTGGAGAGAAAGAGTTTCTTTCCATACCAAATCTTGAAGCATCATATGTGGGGTTCAGGGTAGCCATAAACTCAATACCACAACAAGAGGTAGCAAATGGTAACGGCCAAAGTGAAAACTTTCTTGCCATCCCGATTACACTGCTCAGTTTTGTTGCGAAAAACCCTTCTCCTTCATATCCTTCGGGAGCAGGTGCATCTGTTCTTATTACTGGTTTTTTATCTGACATTTTTAGTAAATATTTAAAGATTAAAATATTTAAAGATTAAAAACAAGACCTTTACAATCTTTAAATTACTTAAATAAAATCAATCTTTTAATGTTAAAATTTATTTATCCCAATCCAGTGCACCGCGTTTCCAAACATAGAAAAACGCCATGAAGAAGATGGCAACGAATGTAAGTACAGCAAGGAATCCTTCCATACCGAATTCTCTGAAGTTTACAGCGTAAGGATAAAAGAATACGATTTCGATATCGAATAGTACGAACAATACCGCGGTCAGGAAGTACTTGATAGAAAACGGCGTTCTCGCATTTCCTTCTACAGGAACTCCACATTCCCAGCTTTGGTTTTTTACAGAGTCTCCTTTTTTCTGCTGTGGGCCCAAGAAATGTGCCCCAAGCAAAGAAACAGCTACAAATCCTACTGCTACACCAGCCTGGATAAGGATTGGAATATAACTTTCAGGTAAATTCATTTTTGCATTATTATCTCAATTTGCAAATTTAGCGAATAAACAAGAAAGCATGAAATTTATCAGCTTAAAAGTCGGATGAAAATGAGTTAAATCGGTAATTTAGAATCAATAAAAATTAGCTTTTTGGGATTATTTTTTTGTTGTGTTTTTCCCCTTTTTTTGTACTGACTCTGGAAAAATTGCATTCACCATATGCAGTTTGGATATTTTGAATGTATGTAATTCAGGATGAAAATAAGGTGGTAAAGGACTTATTGATGTTGATTCTAGATCTTATTTTTTCATTTTTTTCAAAAGAGTATAGGCCATAAAGGAGATGTATCCAAAAAGAATACTGGCAAAAAGAATATTAATCACCGTATTTGTTTTATCATCCGGTGATTGGAAAAAGAAGTTGTAACTGATAAATCCTACAATTAAAATAGCGAAAATAATGAGTTGTGGTTTCATAAAGCTCAGAGTTTAAAGTTTAAGGTTGTGAGACTGCTTCTACATTGTAGAAATGTACACTACTTATTCACTTCCATGGAATAGGTTCTTCTTCGTTTATGGTTGACAGGGTTGTAATCCTGCCAAAGAACCTGCACACTTTTATTTTCTTCCAATTCAGGATTGGTTTCAGCAAAATCAATTCCCATGCTTGTAAATCGTACAAAAATTTCCTTGAAAATAATAGCAGTTACCCCACGTCTCTGGTATTCCGGATGAATTCCGATAAGATAGAAATTGGCACGATCATTCTTTTTTCCGGCTTGTAAAAAATGCCACCATCCGAAGGGAAATAATTTTCCTTTTGATTTTTGCAGTGCCTTGGAATATGAAGGCATTGTGATAGCAAATGAAACCAGCTGCTGATTTTCATCTACCACGCAGATTACATAATTTTTATTGATGAAAGGGAAATATTTTTCTCTGTATGTTTTAATTTGTTCATCCGAAATAGGAGTGTAAGTGGAAAGATGTTTATAAGTCTCATCTAAAAGCTTAAACATAGGCTCTACATAAGGAAGAATTTCTTCCTTTGACTTGAAATTAAGAACCTTCAGTTTATATTTCTGAGCAATTAATCCACTGAATTTTTCTACTTTTTCGGGAAGTACTTTTGGGAAATTCATTTCATACTCCACCCATTCTTTTTCTTTGGTTAATCCAAGATTTTCCAGGTGTTTTGGATAGTATGCATGATTATAAATTCCAATCATTGTCGCCAGTTTATCAAATCCCATGGTTAGCATCCCTGCTTTGTCAAGATTGGTAAATCCCATTGGACCTTCTATCATGTTGATATTATTTTCCCTGGCGTAGTCGGTAGCGGTTTGTATCAAAGCTTTTGAAACTTCAGCATCATCAATAAAATCTATCCATCCGAATCGTACCTTTTTAATACCTAATTCCTTTTCCTCTTTATGATTAATAATCACGGCAATTCTTCCTACAACTTTGTTATCTTTTAAGGCCAAAAATTGTCTGGATTCTGAATATTGTAGGGCTGGATTCTCTTTTGTATCCCAGATTTTCATTTCGTCTTTAATAAAGGATGGAACATAGTACGGATTATTTTTGTACAGATCCATAGGAAACCTTACGAATTGTTTGAGCTGGTCAGCTGTTTTTACTTCAATAATTGAAATTGTAGACATGTTTTTGGAGATGAATTAGAGAACAAATATAAATAATAATATCTTATACTTTGGCACAGTTTTTATATGATTATGGGTAAAATTAAACACAAAATTTATATAAAATGGTGGGTTATTATATCATTATTGGTATTTCAATGTTGGTGAGCTGGTGGGTTTCGTCCAGATTGAAATCGAAATTTGAATATTATTCCAATGTACACCTTCGAAATGGACTTTCGGGGAAAGAAGTAGCGGAAAAAATGTTGAGAGATAACGGAATAAATGATGTTCAGGTCATATCAGTACCCGGGCAGTTGACGGACCACTATAATCCGGCAGATAAAACAGTTAACCTTTCAGAAGGAGTTTATATGCAGAGAAACGCAGCATCGGCGGCAGTCGCAGCCCACGAATGCGGACATGCAGTACAACATGCAGTAGGATATTCTATGTTGAATTTACGTTCAAAACTGGTTCCTATTGTGAATATAAGTTCCAATCTTATGCAGTTTGTTCTTATTGCGGGTATCGCAGTAATGGCTGCATCAAGAACGATTGAAAATCCGAATGGAAATACAACTGTTCTTGCGATTGGAGTCGCTATGTTTGCAATGACAACGCTTTTTGCTTTTGTAACACTTCCAGTGGAATATGACGCAAGTAACAGAGCTATGAAATGGCTTAAAGATACAGGCACTGTAACTGCAGAAGAATTTGTCGGGGTACAGGACAGTTTGAAATGGGCTGCAAGAACTTACGTGGTAGCTGCCTTAGGTTCTCTGGCACAGCTTCTTTACTGGGCATCTTTGCTTCTTGGTGGAAGAAGGGATTAATCATTAAATTCAAATGAAACATATTGCATCTCGGAAAGTTTTTCAGAGATGCTTTCTTTTTGTGCCAGTTTTAATGATGCGGTAAGAATACAGTTTTCATTAGCATCGAAATTCAAAACTTTAGCATCAAATCTAGAAAGCAACGTGAAAATTGTATTCTGCTGATTGAAATTAAACTGGATTTCAACTTCTGTTTCCAGTTCTCTGGTAATGATATGAGCTTCTTCCAACGTAATCTTCGCAGATTCTTTATAGGCTTTTACCAGTCCTGAAACTCCCAGCTTGGTTCCTCCGTAATAACGGACTACAATCACCAGTATGTTGGTGATTTCATTCGCTAATAGCTGGTTGTAAATAGGTAACCCGGCACTTCCGGAAGGTTCACCATCATCATTGGCACGATAGTTCTCACCGTTTAATCCCATTCTGAAAGCATAACAGTGATGGGTAGCTTTCGGATGTTCTTCCCTTATTTTTTCCAGTGCACCTTTTAATTCCTTTTCATTGGTCACCGGATAAGCAAATCCGATAAATTTGCTTCCTTTTTCTTTTAAAAGAGTATTTTCTATGGGTTTTTCTATGGTTTTGTATTCAAACGTCATTAGAGTTCCTGCTTTGTTTATGCAAAAGTATTAAATGCTGTAGTAACTTCCATCATTATCATAAATTAAGCCGTCAATTTTGACGGCTTATATTTTTGTTATCTAAGATTTTTAAACTTTTTAAGTACATAAATCCTCAGGAATCAAGCATAAATAGCTTGTAGGACCACAAAAATCCGTAGGGCATTTATCTCTGCATCTCGTAGGCTGTCCATCAGGTAGAGTACAGTTTACAAAAACTCCTCCCTGGATTACTTTTAAGCCGGATCTTGATATTTTTTTCAAATCTTTCATAGTATCATTTTTTATTGAATACTATTGGGATTAGCATGAGAATGTTCCGTCTGCCCAAGGGGGTGGGCAACTCATACTGGATGGAGTAGCACAGCAATGCTGCAATGAAGGTGGATAAAATGAACAGCATTCAGGAGCATTTCCACCGTTTACTTTTTTTAGATTCTGTCGTGAAACTTTCTTTACATTTTTCATAGTAATTTTTTTGTGTAACTAATGTAAATAAATTATTTCATTTCACGGTGATAAAAAAGTTTTATTTTGCTTTGAAAAAAGAGATTGTATTGTCTCTGAAGCTTTCAGTTTTAGCGTTTGAATGATTGAATTCCGGGGCTTTTGTTCCGTTTTCCAGTTTCAGATTTTCATTCTTAATAACAATGGCTTCGTCCCAAAGATCAGCATTAATAAACTGCTGCAGCGTAAAACGGCCGCCTTCAATAATGACAGATTGTATCTGTTCTTTGTATAAGGCTTCCATCAATTCCGGAAGAAAATTATCCTTATTGATTTTTATGAATTGAATATGTCCTTCAGTAGATTCTTTTGTAGAATTTAAAACCAATGTTCTTGCTTCATTGCTGTAAATATTGAAATTGGCCGGAACTTTTAAATCAAAATCAATCAGAATTCTGACAGGATTTACGCCTTCTGTATTTCTTACAGTGAGACTTGGGTTGTCATGCAAAGCGGTTTGAGTTCCTACCAGAATGGCATGCTCGTCAGCTCTCAACTGATGAACAAACTGATTCACCAACGTATTGGAAACAGCAGTTGGTTTAAAATCTTTATCCAAAAATCCATCACCGGATTCTGCCCATTTTAGAATGATATAAGGTCTTTCCTTTTCGTGATAAGTGAAAAATCTTTTGTTAAGTTCAATGCACTCTTTTTCCAGGATTCCGGAAACGGCTTCAATTCCTGCATCCTGAATGATTTTTTTTCCTTTACCATTCACTTTATCATGGGAATCCATTGCTCCAATGACTACCTTTTTAAATCCTAATTCTTTAATCTTTAAAGCACAAGGAGGCGTTTTTCCATAATGAGCACAAGGCTCCAGAGATACATAGATCGTTGATTCCGGAATAAGATCTTTATTTCTGACCGAATTGATAGCATTGATTTCAGCATGGTTTTCTCCGGCTTTATGATGGTAACCCTCGCCAATGATTTCCCCGTTATGTACAATCACACTTCCCACAAGTGGATTAGGATACGTGTTGCCAAGTGCCTTCTGAGCCAGCTCGATGCATCTTTTGATATAAAATTCGTCGTTGTTCATAGTATAAAAAGAAAAAGCGAAGACAAATTGCTTTGCTCCGCCTTTATTTATTTTGTTATCTGTTATTCTCCGCTGATGATGCTGTGGAGATTTTGTTTTAACGTTTCAAGATGAGCTTTTTTCTCATCAATGGTGTTGTACGTATCTTTTAATAGAGGATTTTCTCTTGACGGTTTGTTGAAGAAAGAAAGGTTGTTTTCCAGTTTTACAATTTCTGCCTCAAGATCAGAGATTTGATTTTTGATCTTTCTTGCTTTGTCGGTAAGCTGATTTTCAGATAAGCCTTCTTCTTTCAGTTCAAGTTCGTTGATTTTGTTTATTTTCAATTTCTCTCTTAATGTTTTGTTGAATTCAGAGTTGATTGAAATTTTATCTCTAGGAACTTTTCCAATATTATTCCATGAAGTTTTGATCTGTTCAATTTTTTCGATGCTGCCTTCTTCATTGGAAACTTCTTTAAGTTCATCCAGAAGAGCTTTTTTGTTCTTGTAGTTCTCCTTCCAGTTGTCAGTAGAGGTATTGCTTTTCTCTCTATAGTTGTTGAAGAACGCATTACAGGCATCACGGAACTCATCCCAGATTTTATTGGTCATACTCTTAGGAACGTGACCTATTTTTTTCCAGTCTTCCTGAAGCTTTTTGAATAACGGAACAGCAATATCCCATTCCTCATTATTCATATTATCCTGTGCAGTCTGGATCAGTTTTAATTTTTCTTCAAGATTAGCTTGCTGAGAACCTTTCAACGATTTGTAGTAGTTGTTTTTCGTTGTGTTAAAACCTCTTAGAGTCGTTTTGAAATCATTCCAGTTTTGGTTGGAAAGTTTTCTTGGAACACTTCCTGTTTTTAAAAAGTCAGAGCGAAGATCTTCCACTCTTTTGATGGAATTCTGCCAGTAGTTGTGGTTAGGCGTTTCTGAAGGTTCAGAAAGTTTCTTGATTTCAGCAATGATCTCGTTCTTCCTTTCAAGGTTAACGGCCTGTTCTTTTTCGATAGAAGCAGAAAGTTCAGATTTTCTTTCGTGAATTTTGTTGGAAATTTCTTTGAATTCTTCCCATGTTTTTTCACGGAATTCCTCTGCTACGGGTTCAGCTTCTTCTTTCCATAATTTATGAAGGTACTGAAGCTCATTTAAAGCTTTTTGAATTACCGGTTCGTTTTCCAGTTCTTTAGCTCTGGCTATAATATGCTCTCTTTTTTCCAGGTTGTGGCTGTATTCCTGTTCCAAAAACTCTTTGTTCAAATCCAGCATCTGATAAAACTGATTCAGGTGGTGGAAATAGTTATTGTTAAGAATTTTGAATTCAGATTTTGCAACCTGTCCGGCTTTTGACCAGTCTTCTTTAATCTCACGGATGGATTTGAAAAGATTGATTCCGGGTTCAGAGTTGGTATAAAGATTTTTAAGTCTTTCGATAATACTTTGGCGGTGGTCAAGATTTTTCTTTTGCTCTTCTTCCTGTCCTTTCTGGAAGTCTTCATGTTTTTCTCTGAAGATATTGACCAATGCAGAATACTTAGTCTGAGAAGGGTGTTCATAGCTGAAATTTTCAGCAGGATTTCCGGCTTCTACATATTCATGTTTTTTATCCTCCACTTCATCATGGATGTAATGACTTGCTTTTTCCTTCAGTTGGTTGAATCTTTTGAAATTCTCACCAGCATTGGGAGTGTTGATGATTTTTTCCATTTCCTTTAAAGCATCAGCAAGGGAAATTTCTTCTTCATGTTCTTCCAGGTGTTCTGCTGCATCATCTTCATGTTGGTTTGCATCATGAGAAACTGCGTTTTCTGATGTGTCCTGAGATACTTCGTTAGGATTTTTCTTTTCTTCGTTTTCAGAAAGATTGTTTTCTGTAGTCATAGCAAATCTTTTATGTGAGTGGCGTTAATATCCTTTAAATATAGCTGAAAGGCCAATTAAAGCACTAATTTATGTTATTTTTTTTGAAAATTCCAAATTTCCCAAGCTTTTTCTGCTTGCTGTTCAAGCATATAATATCCATTCACGGTCTTTGCTCCTTTTTCAGAGGCATTGATGATGAATTGAGTGTAGTTGGGGTTGTAAATCAGATCAATAACCAGGTGGTCTGAAGAAAGCCCGTCAAAAGGAAAGTTCAGACAGTCTTTAACATTCGGGAAAGTACCTACCGGTGTACACTGAATGATAATTTTATGCTCTGCAACAGTTTCCTGATCAAGATTTTCAAAATTGATTTCCGTACTTCTGGAAATGGTCACAGAAGGAATATTATGTTTGTCTAATGCATATTTGACAGCCTTTGCAGCACCTCCGTTGCCTAAGATCAAAGCTTTGTCCTGGGAAGGTTTTCTGTGTAAAAGAAGAGTCTTTTCAAACCCAAAAGCATCTGTATTATAGCCTGTCTTTTTACCATCCTGAATAAGAACACAGTTGACAGCGCCTATTTTCTCAGCTTCATCACTTAATTCATCAAGATAATCGATTATTTTTTCTTTGTAAGGAATGGTAACATTAAATCCTAACAGCTCCGGAGACGCAAAAAGATTTTCCACTTCATTGATTTCATTCAGATCAAAAATATCGTAGGAGAAATTCTGCAGCATGAGCTTTTGGAACTTGTTTTCGAAGAATTTTTTAGAAAAAGAATAGGAAATATTTCTTCCTATCAATCCTAATTTTTTATTGGAATCCATACATCAAAAATAAAAAAAAAGACCGGATAAATCCGGCCTTTGATTTGAAATATTTTTTAATAATTAATCTACGATAAATTTAGTAGAGAATTGGTCTGCTTTCAGAATGTAAGTTCCTTTTACCAAGCCTTTAAGACTGATTTTGTTTGAATGTCTGAAAGGATTAACAATTGTTTCAATTAATTTTCCTGAAAGATCATAGATACCAGCTTTTGAAATTTTGTCAAGGTTGTCACCTTTTACAAATAATTCATTATTTCTTACCGGGTTAGGGTAGATAGTAAATGCTGATTGAGCTTTTTGGTTTTCAACAGTAGCTAACGTACCGAAACATGTCCAGATAAGGTCATCCAAAGCAACTCTGTTGGTCGTAGAAGAGTTTGTCAGCTTAATGACAACGTTTCCACTTACGTTTATATTGTTAAGGGTAGTTGTTGTTGCCACATTACTGTAAGGAATAGTTCCTACATTAACATCGTTTACAAAAACATTGATATTACCAGCGCTTCCGGAGAATTTCAACTGTGTGGTTAAAGTTAAACTCTGAATTCCGCTTGAAAGGGTTGAGCTTGTTAAGTTACCATTTCTGATGGTAATGGCTTTGTTGTTGATGGTCTGGTCAACTCTTGCATCAGTTGCGGTCCAAGAAATTCCGTTGTTCGTCCAGGTTGCTGTCATGTAAGTGTTTGCTGCTCCGGTGATCATTTCAAAATCCTCCGTTCCACAGCTTCCGCCTCCGGCAGGAACGTCAAGAGTCGTTGCTGTAGCAGTTGTACTTTGTGGAGAAGAGTTTCCGAAAGCATCTTTAGCAATTACATAGAACGTATATTGAGTAAGTGGAGCTAATCCTGATACAATCGTAGATGTTGTTGTACCGGAAACCGTAGCTTTTAATGTACCGTTTGCATAAACCTGGTAAGTAGTTACTCCCACATTATCCGTAGCAGCTGTCCAGCTTACAGCGATAGAGTTTGAAGTAGGGTTGTTGGCTACAAGGTTGGTTGCTGCTGTAGGAGCCTGGTTGTCAATTACCGGAGATCCCCAGATTTGGGAAACATATTCAGGGTGATCAATGAAAGGGTTTCTGTTTCCCTGATAAGTATAAGAAGCATTGTTTCTTGCAATCTCTTCCGCAGATACAGGATCCATTGCATTCCATATTAAATACTGATTGAGTGCCCAAGGCTGTAGTCCCGGGAATGGTGTATTGCCAAGCATATCACCGGAAGTGAAATTGGAAAGTTTGTCTTCGTATCTTGTTACAAAATAAAGGAACATCCTGGCAATATCTCCTTTAAAAGCATCAATGGGTTCAAATACAGTACCAGAGTATCCTGCTGATACGGAGGTGCCTAATTTTGATCCGTTTTTCGAAGTAAAAGAAGTGTTACCAACGATTCCGAAAGGGTAGTTGGATCTCATTCCGTTTACTTTTCCATCTGTAGCACGGATAAAATGAATATCAGCTACCATGGGAGAAGCGCTGTTGAATAAACTCTGAGGAATAACGTGTTCTCTGTTGTAGCAGTCACCTTCATTAGAGTAGCCATTAGATCCACATTGGTTGGTTCCCAGGGTGAAATTATATTGGTCCGGTCCATTTGGATTTTCAGAATAAATATCCAGAATAGTTCCGTCATTCTCATAAAAATAGTCGCGGTCAGTGGTCGCATAACCTGTCCATAAGCCACCATAGCCATTATCTATATGTCCATTGGTGATAATGTTCTTAAGAGCTGTTTTAAGAGCTGCACCTGTTAATCCAGCCGGTTGATTGTAATATCCAGCCGGAGCCTGTGCTAAAGCGCTGATAAATGTCAGACTTAATAGAAAAAAAGATAAAATTCGTTTCATTTCTTTAAAATTGGGGCGTAAAGGTACGAAAAAATGAAACCGAAGTATATTAACTTAATGTAATATATAAACTTAGAATATTAGTTTTTAGTAATATATTCTTTACTGATTTTTGAAAAGAACCATGAAATTGTGATTCCAAATAAGGATGCTGTAAGTGCTACGATAAGGTAATTTTTGCCCACAATTTTCACAGGGAATGGAAGAACTTCATTAGCTCTGAAAAACTCTGTGTAGAGCTGGAAGTAGCAAAGTGCTGTTCCAAGAATCAAGCCGGTAATCACTCCGGAAATAACAATCAGGATTCCGGTGTAGAAATAAGTCATTCTTAAATGGCTTAAAGGGAATCCAAGTGATATCAATGATTTTGCCTGCTCTTTTTTATCAAGCTGAAGGATGATAATAGCTCCGGCAAGATTAAAAGTGGTAATAAAAATGACAAGGGCAAAAATCAGGTAAATAAAAAGTTTTTCCGTGTTGATCATTTTCCAGAAAGCAGCATTTTCTTCTTCCTTGGTTTTAATCTCAATATTTTTCCCAAGCGAAGAAAGCAGGCTTTGTTTTACTGCATCTGCATTTTCCGGATTTTTCAGTTTAATAACAATCTGGTAAGCCGATTTTTTTGGAAGACTAAGTAATTCCTCTGTAAGCTCAATAGGAGAGATGATATAGTTATCCAGTTGATCTTTTCCAGGGAAAACGCCTGTTACCAAAATATCTCTTTTGTTGTAGATATCTTCTTCCTTACTGATAATCCCTGTTCCCGGTTTGGGCATAAAGATGGTCGCATAATGATTGGAAGAATCCACAGGGATTGAAAGTCTGTTATCCAGACTGTTTTCCATCAATACTTCATTCGAATATCTGAAACTTGGGTAAGTTCCATAGAACACCTCTTTATTAATAGGGTTTACTTTGATATAAGCAGAATCAACACCTCTTAAATAAGCAATGTCACCCTTGCCATTGAAACTGATGTACACTTTCTCTTCAATAACACGGGAGAAGCTTTTGATTTCTTTATTGTTACCCAAAACTTTACTGACGTTATCCAGATTTTTGATGGTTTTTCCGGAAGTACTTTTTAAAGTAAGATCAGCATGAAGATTGGAAATAAGGTCTTTGTTCAGGTCTTCGAGGCCTGAAAAAACAGAAATGATGACGAACATTGCAGTCACAGCAACCGTCATGGCACCTACAGCCAGCCACGTAATGAACGTAACGGCAGTACTTCCTTTTTTAGCTAAAAGGTATCTGGATGCTATGTAAAATGCAATATTCTTCAAGATCTATAAAACAGGATTGTCGCCTTCGCCTCTTAATTCTCTTTCCAGTTTTTCAACATCATCAAGAGCGGTATCCAGGTAAAAGTTCAGTTGTGGAATGATACGTACCTGTTTTGCCATCTTTTGGCCAATGAAATTTCTGTATTGAGGTTTGTTTTCTTCAATCTCCTTCATGACAGCGGTACGGAATTCCTGCGGGAAAATGCTTAAATAAATCTTAGCAATTCCTAAGTCGGCAGTTACTTTTACATCTGAAACAGATACCAATATGCTCTGTTTGCTTTCTGAAGCCTGTTTGCGGAAAAGCTCTGCGAAGTCTTCCTGAATGATCTGTGCTACTTTTCTTTGTCTGTTACTTTCCATAATTTCTGCAAATTTAGTACTTTTGTTTGAATTGATACTTTGAAATTCAACTGCAGTATCAAATTTACGATTTAATTATATTTATTAATAGTTATGAAGCTAGAACATATTGGTATTGCTGTAAAGTCTTTAGGCATTTCTGATGAACTTTTTACGAAACTCTTAGGAAAAGAATCCTACAAAAAAGAAACTGTAGAGAGAGAAGGTGTGGTGACTTCTTTTTATGAAACCGGGGAGAGCAAAATCGAATTGCTGGAAGCCAGCAATCCTGAAAGTCCGATCTCAAAATTCATCGATAAAAAGGGGGAAGGCATCCATCATCTGGCATTTGGGGTTGAAAATATACTGGAAGAAGTAAAAAGATTGAAAAAAGAAGGGTTTCAGTTTATCTCCGAAGAACCGAAAGAAGGTGCTGATAACAAATTAGTTGTATTCCTTCATCCAAAGTCTACCAACGGAGTACTGGTAGAACTTTGCCAAGAAAAGCAATAAAAAATTTTGTAGTGAAAGAAATTTTACTATTTTTGCAAACACAAAATTTAACCAAATTTTGAGGTCCTATAGCTCAGTTGGTTAGAGCACCTGACTCATAATCAGGTGGTCCCTGGTTCGAGCCCAGGTGGGACCACAATAAAATCAAGCACTTACAGAAATGTGAGTGCTTTTTTTATTTTCCAAGTTTGAAATTTGTAGAACAATTGGGGTAAACAGGGCAATCTTTAATGATTAATTAAGGTAAAATCTTATTGGAAAAGAGAAGTAAATCATTGATAGTGTGTGTGATTGTAACTTTCTGATAAACAGATGGTAATTGTGTTTTCTGAATTTATAGTTTCCGACATAATAAGACAAAAAAACAGGACAATACTGCCCTGCCTATACTTTTAATTAAATACTTTATTCTCTTTCAATAGGATTATTGTTAAGCTTATAAGATTCTTTTATTTCTTTTCCTTGTTTCTCAATAAAGTCTTTTACCTTCATGTCTGTTCCAGGCATTGTCATACCTAATAATTGAGGGGTTAGCTCATTTCTCATGGCAGCTAAAGGGTCTTGTTTGTAATTTTCGAATGTTTTTGTGAATCTTCCTTTTTCTACGATCTTCACATTACCACTGGTAAATTTTTTAACCAGTGAATCTTCACTGTTATCCTTAGCTTTTCTATTTCCTTTTAAGGTAAATGAATAATGTTGTTGATCGTCTTCTATTTTTACAATTAATCCGGGTAAACCATTAAATTTATAGGGGCCGTCATTAAAGGGAAGATCCTGACAAAACCAGGCAATCCATTTTCTTCCGCCAAAATTTAATGTTGCTTTTTGAGCATTATATTCGCCGATTTTTTGTGTTTCTTTCTGAATTTTCCAATCAAAATTTAATTTTTCCTGATAGCCAAATGTAATAGGAGTCAATCCGTTCATAATATCTTCAGTATATTGAACTTCCATATCAGGCTGTTTTTTGGTTACAGAATAGGTAAACCTAACATTGGGAAGAGCTGTTTGATTTTCATAGATACCTGTTTTTTGCATTTTTTTAAATACTTCGTTGGAGATCGAATCTGAAACGATTAACTGATAATCTTTAAAGATTGATTGATCTTTTTTAATATCCAAAACCATCATTGCTGTTTCATTTCTTAAAGAATCTTTTTTAGGTTTATATTGTACTTCATAAAAAAAGCGATTTATTTCCTGGGCTTTGGTTTTGATCGTTATTAAGAAAAGTAATGGTATTATTAATAAGTATTTCATAGGGTAATTTTTAAAAATAGTATCTGTATTTTGCAAAAATTTTATAGCAAAAATCTGTAAAAAAAGTAGGCAAAAAAGAGAAAAAAGAAATAAACCTCCAGGGAGAAGTAAAGTTGGCCAATATTTCAAATATAGCCTTTGATCTTACCCAAACTTCATTGTTATTGACATAATATATGGTTTGAAGATCTATAAATTTTATTCCTTTATCACGAAGAATTTTTCTGGCCTCTTTGCTTCTTACGGATATGATTTCCAGTGTTTCAATGTTTGATTGGCTCCATTTTGAAAACCGGGTGCAAAACTTACATTCAGAATCATAAATAATAACTTTCATTTTGTGAAATTTTAAGTCGTTTGTAAGTCCGAATGATTTTTTATCTTTTTATATTGTGATAAAATGAATAACGAAGAGAATGATCCTGCTAACAGACCTGTAAATATCATCACGCCACTTTGGAGAATAAATGGAATTCTTTTCATGTAATCAATATTTTTTGAGGTTACCGCATATTGTCTGGATATAATCTGCAATGTTTCCGCATATTTTAAAGACAGCGTTTTATCAACCAAAGCATAGACAAAAACATCAATTAAAAAAATCATAATGCTGCTTAGGATAAACGTACAAATGATATAATAAAAATTTGCGATATGATTTATTTCTTCTACACTCTTATATTTCTTTAAGGATAGAAACAAAATAATGGCGGCTATTATAAAAGCAATAAGCAATGAAAAAACAGGGAAAAAGGCAACTGCCGTCATACTGAAATTATCATAAGAAAGAGCGTATGCAAGGCCATAAATGCATCCTGTAAAGGATAAAGCGATCACTATTGAAGTAATAAAAATATACTCCAATGAAATAAGATTATTGTCCATAGAAATTAGTTTTAAATGCTAAATGTTTGTGTAAGAGACCCAATCTTTCTGAATATCTTCTGTAAGATGCGTCCTTATTAAATGGTATTCTTCTGAAAGATAAATTTTAATGAATTTTCCATTTTGTAAATGACCGATATAATCACAGCAATGGGTAAGAGTTTCCATGATGTGAGAACTTATTAAAACGATTTTATTCCTTTTTTTTAATTCATCAATAATAAAATAGAATTTTTCGACACTGTCAAAATCAAGGCCGTTAAATGGTTCGTCAAATAAATATACAGGTCTGTCAATTAAAATATTACAAAGGATTGCAAGTTTCTTTTTTGTTCCTAATGAAAGCTTTTCAACAATAGCATCTGTTGGAATATTAAAGAAATTTGTCAGTTTCTTCATCTTTTCATCCTCGTTTTCATTGATAAACAGACTTAAAATATCACTAACTGATAGGTAAGGGTAAAAATAATTTTCAGATTCCAGATAAGAAATATCTCTTTTACTTATAGGTTGATTTTGTAGTAATATCTGCCCATTGTATTTTGTATTTTGAAAAATAGATTCAAATAAAGTTGTTTTTCCTGCACCATTGCTTCCCAGAACACCAAATATGCGCCCCTCATTTATTTCTAAATTAAGGTTATCTATAACTTCTTTGGCGTTATACTTCACTGTAATATTTTGTATCCTAAACATATTGAGCAATTTTCTTTAAGGCTGATTTTCTATTATTTATTATATAAATTATTGCTGGAATTATCAACCCAATAATAAGGGCAAATTTGAAAAAGTCTGCATCATTGACATGGGTCGTCTTTATTTTTTCATTATAATTTATATACTTATGAATAACAATGATATAATTTGAAAGTAAAAGATAGAGGCTGAAATAAATTATATATTCTCTTTGTAAAGGATTTAAAAATGCAAAGGTGATGAGTGCCGGAATTGAAATCATCCAGCAAATCAAAAAAGAAGACATGATTTTTTTTTCTAATCTCAATTTTGAAAACTGCAGAATGAGAATTTCTTTATTTTCCTGAAATGAATATACATGCAGGAGAATGTGTAGCCAACACAATCCTAATATTATTAAAGTTGCCGGATGATATCCTAAGAAAGCAGATAATAATCCAAAAGAAAAGAAAATTACAATATTCTTTCGGATGTAAGCTTTCCATTCTAATAAGGCATTAGGGATTTTATTGATAAATTTTGGATTTGCAACATATTTTTTAAACTTTAATAAGGGTAAAATGAAGCATAAAAAAACATTTCCTAAAAAGACAAAGTTGTTTTCTTTAAAAATGAAAAATAAATTTATGAATGTCCAAATTATGCAATATTCTAATGCAAGGCTTATATAGAATTGCTTTCCTAAAATATTCTTTAAAAAATTAATATCCTTTCGCGTAAAATGAATGATAAATAAAACAGTGGATGAAATTAATGCATAATAGCTATTGTTATGTGTTTTAAAAAAGACCAGAAACAAAAGTATTATACTTACTAAAAGACCAATATCCATACTTTGGTTTGAAGCTTTAAGTAATAATTTTAATCTCAGTTTCAGATATCTTTTAAGCATATTCTTTACTAAATATTTTTCTTTTGAACAGCAATGCAATTTTTTGAAAATAGACTCCCGCTTTTTTCCATTCCTCATCACTTATGAAAAAACCGTAACACATCATAAATAGAATCTCAAAATCATGAATCATCATAAAAATATAAATTCCCAGATGGATCAGTATTCCAAGTGCGAATACAACGTATTTCCCGGTTTTATGCCAGGCAAGAAAAGGAAATGCTAACTCCCAAATTAAAGTAATATAGGTGGAAAGCGTTACAAAAATTCCATTTTTTGCTAAGATATTATTCATTTCTGTTCCTTTAAATCTTTCTAATTGCAAAGTATAATAAGTGGCCACACCACTGAACCACACTTTAGCATTGAATTTGAATATGGCAGAAACGAAATAAATCAAAGATAAATGAATTTTTATAGATAAAACTGATATTTGATTGACAAAATAGCTGATACTGTCTTTTTTTTGCTCGGTACTGTTATTCAAGGTAAAATATCGGTAACAATCTGTAAAAATCATGTATAGTAAAAGAAACTTCAGCAAGTTATCACCACCATTTAATATAAAAGGATAGGCTCTTTGAACGATTTCCACAGAGATATATAACAATAATGGAGTGATATACCTGAAAATTCCAAAGGCAAATAAAATACTTAGCAACAATATGACACTAAGAATGATATTAATGTTTTGAAAAATAGTAGACTGATGAATACCAAATAGCTGAAATATCTGATTCACCGGAGCTGCTTTCAAAAATGTAGCATCAGTGATTAAATCCTTATTAAAAAATAGTTGTAAGTATTTTTTAAACACATGTATTGATATCAATATCCTGAAAACAGAAAGGTATATATAGTGATTTGAATGGAATAGTTTTTTCATTTTAAAAAGGATATGGATTGAATGCAATTACTTTAGATTCTACATTGGGCTTTTTACTTTCTCTATTGGCAAACTTTTTAATTTCTTCAGAATTTATGTTTATAGTTACATATTTTACTGACTTTAATTTCTCTACGGACATTTTATCTTTTCCAACAATCTTTGCATAGTCTTTCAATAAAAGAAAACCTTGAACCTGTTCAGGGACTTTGTTGAGTCTTTCTACTGCAAGAAGATTTGCATTGTGAAGATCTAATCCGGGCTGTTCGGTGTTTATTTCAGTTCTTTCTTTCACGATTGTATTCACAATACCTTCAATAGATCCATAAATTGTATAATCTACCATTTCGGCTCTACCATTAAATGGTCTTGTATTTCGTTTTGATTCTATAATTGAAGAATAAACTTCGAAAGCGGCGATTGCATTTTTATTTTCATCCAGATAAGTAAAATAAAGCTTGTAGTTAAATTGCGGTGGAGGAGCAAAAAAACTCCACTTTTGAGCAAAAAAGGTAGAAAATATTTTCATCTCTTTTTGATACTCAATTTTTATAAAATTATTGGGTGAATTATATAAAAATGTAAAAAGCCAATAAATTGATACACAAGTGACTATAAGTATTTTAATTGCTTTTTTCATAATTATTGGGAAAAAAATGGCCCATTATACTAATGAGCCATTAAATCATTATTAGTCTAAGTTCTGAGTGCTTGCTGAAACCTCATCTGTTGCATGTAGACCATCTACTATAGCTGAAACAACCATTACTGCAAGAAGAACGGTACCGGCAACAGCAGATACACTTGAACCTGGAGGAAGTGCCTGGCGTGATGTGTTAGAAGACTGTACTTGGTCACCATAAGCGATACCTTGTGCTTTAACTACATTAGGCACTAAGAAATTTAATGCAAATACGAATGCCATTCCACCTGCGAAAACTGAGTTTCTGATTTTTTTGTTCATGATAAATTTTGTTTTTTTTTGATAATTAATTTTGCCATATAATCCCTGGCATGGGTGTTTTGCTGATCAGCATTATTTCATTTTTATATTGCGCAGATATTAAAATAAAAAGGTTAAGATTATTTGTTGTTCTAACCAAGGCAAAGATGCGTGTGTTTTTTTGGGGACACAAGAAAAGGATAGCGGGATTTATAAATTTTGGGTGAATATCCTTATGAATTTATAAATTTAGATAAGGAATTTTTAAAATTTAAGTAGTTGTTTATTAGTTTTTTATATTGAATAAAATATCCTGTATAAAAACTTATGAGAAACTAATGTAAAGTTTCTTTGGGGAAGGGAAATAATATCAGAAAACAGAAGTGGAAGCGGTGATTTTGAGAAATTTTTTATAAAAATGATTGATAGGCCATCGTTTTATAATATCTCAATAGGTAATCGTAAATCACCATTTCAAATAATCTCTGTTGAGAAACAAATAATCTATTGATATTCATATGAAAAATGCTCTGAAATAAAATTTGCAGAGGTATTTCTAAAGAGTGGTTGTTCTGTTTATGAAGAATACTCTGCAGCGCTGAATGTTTTTCTTCAATATTATAAATAATAGCATTTCTTTCTTCCAAAAACTCTTTGGAATTAATGAAGTCTACAAATGTAGGTTTGAACTCTCGGTATTTTTTGTCTAGCTGGCTATTGAGTCTTTTATCTGCATTAAATTCTTGTTTAAAAGTAGTATTATAATGTTTGATCCATTCCAGTTTTTTTTGAATGGAAAGATTCAGTTTATTCAACATCTCATCAATGTAAAACAAGCTCACCATGATCTTTTCTTCATCACTGTAATGCAGACATTTCAGCGTAAACTCACTGTTTTTGTGAAAGAGTGTTTCCACTTCTTCCATTGTATTTTTTCCGTACCTTTCCATTTCCCGGTTATAGGTATCGGTCATAATGGTAAAGATCTCTCCACTGTCTATATAAGGCTGAAAAAGTCTGTGGGCTGCAGTAAGAATTTCATTGTAATATTGGGGATCATTTAATTTTAATCTTATCCTCAAATGGGATCTGGGATCATAATACCGTATGAAAAACCACCCGGAGATATAGCCGTTCGTCTGAAAAAATTCTATTAAAGGCTGTATCACTTCTTCAAGGATACTATCAGAAGTTTTTATACCTGTGTATATTTTCAGGTATAACCAATCGCTTCCAGGGATAAAAGTTCGTTGCATTGTTAAATCTTACTTATTTTTATCTTTAATCGCTTTATACATTGGAAAAATAAACTCTCGTCTGAAATGATCATTTTCATCGTATAAAAATTCTTCTATAATGATTGATTTTTCACTTTTAACGGTTTGAATAAAAAGCTTTGCCATGTCATAATTTTCGAGAGTCATGGTTAAAGTATTATCGAATTTAGACCACTGAATCCAGTTTGGAATTTTTCTTTTATTTCTCCAGCTTTTTAGTTCTTCTAAAAAATCTTTTTTGTTATCCTTTACCTGATCTAACAAAAAAATATCTTTTTCTGTAATCTTCCATCGTGCTTTTGAAAGAATGATATTATGGTATTCTATCCTTGGCAAAAATGTATAAATATATTCTAAATCACCCCAGTTAAAATAAAGCCCAGGTCTGATATGCTGTGCATGCAAGTCGGATAGGAAATGATAAACAGGTAATGTATTTGTATAATAATTATGAGCGTTTGTCAGATAAGGGATAACCCTCTTGTTTAGTTTTTTTGAACGTAAAATAATCTCATCATTCTTTAAAGAAATATAAAGATCTTCTGTTGAAATCTGATTTTCTGCAGGCAATAGAGATTGAGCTAAATAAGGAATCTCATACGCTCTCAAAGTAGGTCTCCGTATTATATTTCCTATTCTTGCTTCTGGTAAATGGATGATTTCGGCTAAGATTTCATCAGGTCTGAGCTCTTCTTCTTTTTTAGCAATATTTTTGAGAAGATTCTGTACTTCCGATTTTTCGGAACAAAATCGTCCTAACAGCGTACCTGCACTACTTCCTGTACTTGCATTTAAAAATATTTTTTCCTGATGATTTTCAGAAATGATTTCAGCCATGATAGATGTTGTATCAGGCATATTATCCCAGTTTTCTTCAAAACCTTCAAAATCCGCATCTGTTAGTTTGATACTGTATTGACCGTCTAATAAAGCTTCCTGTAATTTCTTATTAAGTATGATCTGAACCGGAGTAAACTCAATTTTTTTGTTTTGTTTTTCCTGCAGGGTAGGAAGTGCCAAATCTTCTATATAAGGATGGATACCCTTTGAAGATACATTTTGCTTATATCCAATACCTATTTCAGTATCTAAGACATAGAGTAGGGGCATTTCCTGAGTATCAAACTTTTCGGTAAAAGCTTTTTTAAATTTTGAAAATTGATTTTCTTTTTGTGCTAAAGTAATCTTATTCAGAAAACTTATTCCTTTTTTTATTTCCTTTTTCCAACTTGTTGATAAGTAAAAACAAGATTTATTATAGAGATCCGTTTGAAAGAGATATTTTTGTTCATAATCCATTGTAAGGGATTGTACTATCTCTCTGATTTCATCATATAATCGAGTTGGATTCCCAATATTTAAATCCAGTTTCTCCAGCTTATTTTTTAAGGAAACCAACATTTCAGTTTCGTTTTTTATTCCTAATCTGTTGAGAACAGTAATGATAGCGTTTAAAAAATCGGTTCCTGATACATTGGGTTCCAGTTCACTTACAAGAACCTGATTTTCAATTAATTCTTCTACAAATTCTCTTGCATCATTTTCTGTTATCTCTTCATTAATAAGGATATGCGAAATCTCGCTTATGGTTTTCCCTTGTTTTGAAAAATTTATTATTTGCTGTAATTCTGCGGATATTGGGGCAGAGGAAATAATGTATTCTCTTTTTCCTCCTGTATACTGATATTCTATATAACGGATTTTGTGGCCTATTGTATAGATCGTGTTATTAGGCGAAAATAAAAGCTTGTTTTTTACAATTGGTAGCTGTGTAAAATATTGTGCCAGAGAAACAAGTAAATGCATATCCAATTTGGTATCCCGTAATAATTGGTCTGCTGGTAGCTGACATCCTGTTTTGTGGTTGGAAAAGAGGGGTGTTTCTACCGAAAATTTACCTAACCCTATTCCAGAAAATAAGCCGAATGGGGTACAACGTGTACTCATTCGGCTATAATATTTTAGTAGGGTATTTTTTAGCTTGTGATGTTCTTTAGGTGAAAATTGTTTTTCTGAGTTCAGCCATTTATCAAACTCCTCATATAAATTGGAGGAAGCAAGATAAATAGACTCCTTAAAAACAGGATTATTAACAATCTCTTTTAATTTCGCATCTGAAATTTCATCTTGATTGAGCTGTTCCTGAAAGCTCTTTCGTGAGAATAAAGGGGTACGTACTACATACTCATTAAAAAAATCATAAGGGAAACGTGACATTTATTTTCTTGTATGTTCTTTGGGTTGGTAGTCAGGATGTCCTAATTGCCAGAATGCAAAAGTGAATATATCATCAATATTGGTATATCGTTGATCCACTGCAACATTATTTCCATGACCTCCTTCAAAATCTATTTTTAATAATTGAGGATTTGAAGAAATATTATTAAACATTAATTTAGCAGCATATTTTACGGGCTCCCAGACAATAACTCGTTGATCGTTTATTCCTCCGGTTATAAAGGTAGCAGGATATTTTTCTCCTTTTTTAATATGATGATAAGCATCCATTTCCAGTAAATTTTTAAACTCTTTTGGATCCTTAACCGTTCCAAATTCTTTAGGCTGGCCATTAGGAGTTATTTCATCTCTTAGCGGATTCATTACTCCTACTTCAGCAATAACTACTTTAAAAAGGTCTGGTCTCTCTGTCATGGCTCTTCCTACAGTAATTCCTCCTGCACTGGCACCCCAAATCGCTACTTTTTCCTTTGAAGTGTATTTTTCTTTTATCAGATATTCTGTACAGTCTATCAAATCCCTCCATGTATTAGGTTTGGTCTCTTTATATCCTCCTAAACGCCACTCTTCTCCTTTTTCTCCTCCGCCTCTGACGTGAGCTATGGCAACCATTCCACCCTGAAGAACCCATAATAAATAAGTCTTTGAAAAATAAGGATTGTTAGAAATTCCATAAGAACCGTAACTATCAATGAGGGTCATATTCTTACTATCTTTTTTTATATTTTTATTATAGAGTAAGGATACAGGGATTTCTTTCCCATCTCTTGATTTTACAACAATTTCACTCACAACAATATCCTTGAACTCAGGATAATTGGCAACGGGTGCAAGATTTTCTGGTGTAAAAGTATTGGTTTTTAGATCATATCTAAATGTTTGTTCCTCATTTGCCCAACCAGAGCAAGTGATCCAAATATCAGAATAACTTTCACTTTTAGATCTTAAATTAATGTCTCCGGAAGGATAGGGAATCTCAATAGCATGATTTTGCCCGTTTTTATATAAATATAGCTTAGCTTCCACTCCGTTTTTTGTAGTGGTATAGTAAATGCCATCTTTTGTAATTCTGTAACTTTTAATAATTTCATCCTTTTTTTCAGGAATCAAAACTTCACCATTCTTAAAGTCTGGATTGATAATACTGGTTTTACATAACTTATTAAGAGATGTATTATAACCTGATATAAAAAATATTTTATCTTTTTGAAAATCTAAACTCTTTACTTTATCGTCCGGACTGGAAAATAATTTCCAATTTTTTTTACCTGATAACAGATCCTGTTTACTGATGATAAATGTTTTTCTGTAAGATTGGAAATCAACTAACATCCCGATATAATATTGATCCTCGATGTTATAGTCTAAAATTATGGGAAACTGATCTTCGGTAATATGTAAATCTGGATTATTCTTAGCTGAAAAAACGTCTATTGATGTATTGGGATCAGTTCCGATTTTATAGAAGACCGTTTTCGTATTTTTATAAAAATTCTGAGATGTTGGGTCGGTTGTAGAAAATTCCACATAGATAAATCCGGTATTATCATCTGTCCATTTTATTCCATCGAAAGTGGCAGGTGCGGAGTTGGTAATGATTTCAGGATGAACGTATTGGGTTTTTACATCCATAATGATTACTTCTGATACTTCTTTTCCCTTTTCAGACATTGAAACTGCTATTTTACTAGCGTCCCAACTTGGACTGATGTAATTGATAACAAAAGAATGATTTCCTTCTTTCTCTTTATATATGGCAGGATCATATAGTAATATTTCTTTACCTAAAAACCCCTCCCGATAGTATAGTTTAGCGATTTTTTCATCGCCATTTTTCTTTAAATAAAAATATTTGTCATTATTGGTAATTTTCAAATCCGATATAGAATAGCCCTGCCTTCTGTCAAATTCCAGCCTTTTTTCCAGATAATAGTTTTTTTTGGGAATTTGATTTAATATAGAATTTGTATAATTTGTTTGGGATTGCATCCAATTTGTAGTCGAGGAGTTTTGAAGATCCTCTAGATTTCTATATTCATCTATTATTTTAGTTCCAAAATAATTTTCTGTAATAGGTTTTGAAGGTGCTACATTGTTTTTTTGAGCATATAAAGGAAGTACAAATAAGATTGCAATAATGACAAATATTAATTTTTTCATATTTATTTAAGGCTTGATTGTCTGTCTAATGGGAGTATTTGGATCAACATCACCATTGTCATCAAGACCCAGTTGATAACCAAGACCTCCCTTAATTGTTCTTAAATCATTAATCCTCATAATCTGTACTTTTTTTAAAGACAATTTCTTTTGCCCTTTGTTTTCTTTTTTCATGATTGTTCTTGTTAAAAATTATTAGTTCACAAAGAAAGTAATATTTCTTTGACCTAACCAATAAAACATTTATAGATTTATAAATACACGTTTATAAAATGTTAATAAAATAATAATGGTCAATCAGTTAAAATCAAAATGCAGATAATGTATTTTCTTGAAAAAAAGAATATTTTTGTACAGTATAGAAAAATTAATGAAACAGATATTCCTACTTTTATTTACCTTCTTTTGTAGTCTCTTTTTTACTCAAAGCAAAATTGATAGTTTAAGATTATTGAATTATGAGGAGCTAAAAAATAAGTTTAATGTTTATGATGAATCCAATAAAAAGTTAGAAGCAAAAGCTATTTCTCAATATTATTTATCAAAAGCAAAAAAAGAAAAAAATATCCTTGAAACTGCAGAAGGCTATAACCTTATACATTTAACTGAAGATTTCCCATTGGCTTTAAAGTATGTTGATAGTATGGCCATGATTACAAAAAATGTGAAAGGAGATATATATCCGGCCAGAACATTTATCATAAAAGGAAATTTATACTATAAATATGACAACTTAAAAGCGGCCCTTGATAATTATATTTTAGGTTTAGAATATTCTAAAAGGCAAAAAAACGTAAAGCAGATCGCTTATGCCAATATGAATATTGCCTATTTAAATAGTTATATGGGAAACAATAAAGAAGCGGCAAAAACATTTCGGTATTATTTATTAAACTCCCAAAATATAACAGATGAATATCAGCATGATCAAATGCGGGTAAGTCTTGCTTACTGCTATATTAAAATAAATAAAATTGATTCTGCCAGATTTTTCATTCAGGAAGGATTAAATTCTCCTTTCGTAAAAAAGAATAAATATAATATGAATCAATATTTATATTTATCGGGTCAACTGAATCTTAAAACCAAGAATTATCAAACCGCTATTGCTGAGCTCACCAAGGCATATAATTATTTTTCAAGCATTAATGATAACAATCAAAACTTTGTCTTATATAGCCTGGGAAAATGTTATGAAGAATTACATAATAAACAAGAGACGATAAAATATTTTACCCAAATAGATGCTCACGTAAAAGAAACAGAGGTTACTTTTCCAGAATTAGGAGACGTATATACTGTTCTAATAGATTATTATAGGGAAAGTGGAGATAAAGAAAAACAGCTCTATTATATTGACCGTTTTCTAAAAGTTGACAAAAAGCTTGATGATCAGTTTCGGTACTTATCAACAGAACTACACAAAAAGTATGATACCCCCAATCTTCTACAAGAAAAAGAAGATATAATAAATGAATTAAAAAATAAGAAGACATTTTTATATGCTTCTGTTAGTATTTTAATATTAATACTATTGATGTTTATATATTTTTATTTCAAAACGAAGAAAGCTGAGAAAAGACATCGAAAAATTGCTCAGGATCTCATTCATTTGATTGAAAAAAGAAACCTTGAAACCATTGAGAATAAAAATGATCAACAGATAGAGGCTGAAGAGCCAGTAAAAGCTGAAAGCGAAAGTAAAACCATTAAAACTGTTCCTGAAGATGTGGCTCAATCTATCCTAAAGGATCTGGACACTTTCGAAAACAAACGCCACTTTTTAAAAAATGGTATTACATTAACAAGTCTTGCAAAAAATATAAAAACCAATACTGCGTATCTGTCTGAAATTATTAATACCCACAAGGATAAAAATTTCACAACTTACCTTAATGATTTACGGATTGATTATGTTTTAGATCAGCTTGTAAAAGATAAAAAATTTCGTTCTTATAAATTACCTGTTATTGCAGAAGAAATTGGCTATAATAATGTACAGGCATTTTCTATTGCATTTAAGAAAAGGACGGGAACTACCCCTTCTATTTATATTAAAGAGATTGAAAAATCAATTTCGGGTTAAAACAATTGAAAATCAATTACACAAATTTCCATTCTTATTTTCTTTAAAAGAGACATTTTATACCGCTGAATTTCCTATGTATAACATTAAACATTTGTTTAAAAAACCATAAAAGATATTTAAAACTCAGTTAACAGCCTTCTTCCTGAGATACCGTTGCTTTGCAAAAAAAGTAATGATGGAAAACAACAACCAATTCAACAGAAGAAGATTTCTTAAAAATTCATTATTGGCTGCCGGAGGAATTTTTATTGCTCCTTTAATTGAAAGCTGCAGCGATGATTTTACCGAAAATGGGAATGCTCCCGATGATCTTAAAAACGGAGGTTTTGAATCCGGTGTAGCGAGTTTTGATCCCAGCGCTACAGGAATCATCATATGGACCAGATATTCCAAAGGAACTGATGCAGAGATTACATGGGAAATAAGTAAAAACAGCAACTTTTCAGAAGTAGTAAGAAGAGGGCAGACCAATGCTACTGTAGTGAATGATTTTACAATAGCCGTTGATGTACAGAATATCTCCTCCAACACAAAATATTACTACAGATTCTATAATACCAAAACCAAAGAAGTGAGTGTAACAGGGGAAACTCTTACTTTACCTTCAAAATCAGATGCCGTAAGTGAAGTGAAGATGGCGGTAGTGTCTTGTTCTAATTTTCCTGCAGGACTTTTTAATGTATATGGAGCGATTGCAAAATCGGAAGCTGATGTTGTCGTACATCTTGGGGATTATATCTATGAATATGCACCGGGACAATATGGTACGAATCCTTACACCAACCCATTAGGAAGAGCCCATCAGCCAGCAAAAGAAATTCTTAACCTCAGCGATTACAGAGAACGATACAGACAGTACAGAGGCGATAAAAACCTTCAGCTTCTTCACCAGAAAAAACCATTCATCTGTGTTTGGGATGACCATGAATTTGCCAATGATACCTATAAATCCGGAGCAGAAAACCATCAGCCTAATGAAGGGGATTTTCAGGCAAGAAAAATGGCTGCTTTTCAGGCATACAGTGAATATATTCCTCTTAAAACAGGAAAGGACATGAGAATTTACAGAAGTTTCAACTTCGGAAATATCGTTTCCCTTTACATGATGGATACGAGAGTGATTGCAAGAGATAAACAGATGGAATATTCAGATTATCTTGATAACACGGGAAATTTTAATCAGCTACAGTTTAAAACCGATCTCTTAAGCACAAGCAGAAAACTGATCGGAAATGAGCAGATGTCATGGCTGAGCTCGCAGATTAATGGTGATACGGCAAAGTGGAAAGTGCTTGGACAGCAGATTTTAATGACTAAAATGATGGTTCCAGCTGAATTATTGATGCTTTTGAATCAGATTTTAGCAGAAATAAAACAACATGGAAGTGCACAGCCGGCTACGATGCAGGCACTTCAGAATACCATCACACAACTGATTATTCTTAAAACAAGGTACAAACAGCAGGATCCTACATTAACGCCCCAGGAAATTGCCAGAATTACAACAACTCTGCCTTATAATTTAGATGCATGGGACGGATATTTCATGGAAAGAGAACAGCTTTATTCTCTTCTTGCCGGAAAAAATGTAGTGGTACTGGCTGGAGATACTCACAATGCATGGTTAGGAAAACTGACTGATGCGCAGGGTAAATTCATAGGAACAGAATTAGCCTGCAGTTCCGTTTCTTCTCCTGGTCTTGAAGGATATCTGGGAATCAGCTCAGATCCTACAAAAGCAATAGAACTGGCTCAGGCATTTTCATTGCTGATTGATGATCTGGAATATGCCAATCTCTACAAAAGAGGATATCTGCATGTGAAATTTACTGCTGGCAGTTCTGTGGCAGAATGGAGATTTGTAGATAATGTGATCTCCGATACTTACAATACGACGACGGAAAAAACTTATACAATTTCATAGTTTCAATAAACATATTTTATTTTCAATTAAGTAGAAAGAGTCATGGTGTGCCACTGTGACTCTTTTATATTATTCCCTTTTTTCGTATCTTGAACAGATGCAAGAGGATATAAGAAAAGATTTTTTACCATTAGTTTCTAAAACATGGTGGTTCATGACCTGGCTTACCAGGATTTTTGGGATGCTTTTATTGTTGGCCGCCTTTCTGCTGATATTGGGATTGCCTGTTGTGATTAGCGATAAAGTGGTACTATTTGTTGTCATAGCAATACTATATTATCCGGCTCTTGCATTCGGTTTATATCGTTTCTTTATTTATCAGAAGAAAATCAGAAAAAGAGTGGTTAGAAAGATAAGGATTGATGATCAGGGAATTCATTATAAAAGAGCAGATGGAACAACAGATCAAATTCTTTATCAGAATCTGAAAAAATATAGCTTTTCAGATGAATATGATGTAAGCATTACCCCAAGAAACAAAATCTATGTATTGTGGGTAAATGATGGTGGCTCAGTAGCCGAAGTTGATTTTGATGGAATAGAAGCAGGCTACAGTTCTTATATTGGAAATTTAAAAGCCTTACGAAGAAAATATATTCAGGGAATTGTGTACTTCAGACCGGACTTACACATTGATCCCATGGTTTATGAGGTCTACTATATCAATCCTGTTGATTTTACATTTGATAAGAAAAAGTATTGGACAGCATTTGTACAAACTTTTGCAATATTGATCGTATGCTGTACAGTATTAGGAATTATTATGTTGGGACTGGCTAAATGGCTTTTTTAAGAATAGATCTCATCAGATGATGGAGGATTAAAATTTCCACCTCCTTTCAATTTTATTTTCTCATCTCAAAATCTTATGCTTATATTTATTTTATATTGAGGTTTGCCAGCCAATAAGATAGAGAGTATTTCTTTAGAAACTAATGCCGGATTTAAAATTAAGTGAATGAAGAATTTGAAAAAACAGCTCGGACAGTTTCCCGATGAAAAAAGAAAAGAATATTTCAGTACACTTCCCAATTATCTCAACGGAAGATTTCAGAATATATTGACAACACCTGCATTATTAGAAGGCGAAAGTATGACCAAACTGCTTCTGCAAAGCCTTTGCAAGGTAGAAAATACATTACCAAAGAAAGCTCTTCCTTTTGTAGTGACTGATCTCAACAATCTTCAGCCTGATGAAAATATACTGGTGTGGTTTGGGCATAGTTCCTATTTCATACAAGTGGATGGAATGAAATTTCTGATAGATCCTGTTTTCAGTGGAAATGCTTCCCCTATGCCAGGTTCTATAAAGGCTTTTCAGGGAGCCGATTATTATAAACCGGAACATATGCCGGATATAGACTTCCTGCTTATTTCACATGACCATTGGGATCATCTGGATTATAAAACCGTTCAGGAATTAAAAGATAAGGTAGGTAAAGTTATTTGCGGCTTGGGAACCGGGCAGCACTTTGAATACTGGGGCTGGAATTTTGACAGAATCATCGAAAAAAACTGGTGGGAAAGTATAGACATTGCAGAAGGTTTCAGAGTTACGCTCACTCCGGCAAGACATTTTTCCGGAAGATTACTGAACCGTAATATTTCACTCTGGACTTCCTTTGTTTTAAAAACTCCAACGAAAAATCTGTTTTTAGGTGGTGATAGCGGTTATGGAAATCATTTTGCACAAATTGGAGAACAATATGGACCATTTGATTTAGCCATCATGGAAACCGGACAATACAATGAAAAATGGCCTTATATTCATACTTTGCCGGAGCAGCTGATGCCGGAAATAAAAGAACTGAAAGCCAAAAACTTTATTCCGGTACACAACTCCAAATTCAAGCTGGCACAGCATACCTGGTATGAACCTTTGGAGCTTTCGTCGAAACATGCAGAAGAAAACAATATTCCAATAACACTTCCTGTGATCGGAGAAAAAGTAAACTTAGACCAGTTGGGAACAATCATCTGGAAAAAGTGGTGGGAGGAATATGTATAATGAACGATTTAATCAACTTTAAAATAAAAAAAACCTGCCCATTACTGAGCAGGTTTTTCCTTCTTATCAAAAAAATAATCACTACAAAGGTTCCTTATGGTTTACCTTAGTATGTATAATATCGTAAAATACTGCTGGGTTGGCTGCATCAGGGGTAATTCTATAAGTAAACGTAGTTTCGTTCAGAACCAGAATATCTACAACACGCGTAAATGTAGGAGTGGTAAGGGTTCTTTTTTTTCCGTCCGGAGAAATAGACCACGTTCCTTCAGATCTCAACACATCATTCAATCCAAAAATTTTAAAAGTTCCATTAGCTTTGAAATAAGAATAGCCTACAAATCCGGATACACTGGCATCAGTTAACGCTACATTATTTCCACTTTTATCTTTCGCCCCTGTTGTTTCCCATGGAGTGGAAGCCAGAGTAAGCTGTCCGTTGGTTGGTTCTGCGTGAGCAGTTTTCGTATGGATGATATCATAATAAACAGATGGATCACTGGAGTTGGGACGAATTCTATAGGTAAATTCATTTTTATTTAAAACAAGGATTTCAACATCACGGGTGAAAATAGTAGTTCCATCCGGATTCAATGCTGCAATAGTTCTGGTTTTTCCCTGTGCATCTACAGACCATGTTCCCATAGATCTCAGCACATCCGTAAGATTATAAATGGCAAACTTCCCATCTGATTTGAAATAAGCAAAACCTACATATCCGGCAACACTGGCATCAGTAAGGGCTACACTATTTCCATTTTTATCTTTAGCTCCTGTTGTTTCCCATGGAGTAGAAGACAATGTCTGTGAGGGAGTCTGCTGTTCAATAATAATTTCATCGTCATCATTTGAGCATGAAACGAAAGATGCTGACAACAAAACGGCTGCAGACAGATAACATAATTTTTTCAGGGTATTCATAAGGGTATTTTTTAAGTCTTTGCAAACTTATTCCTAATAAATATCAATGCGTTGTATAAAATATCTCTTTTGTTGTAGAAAATATAACAGATTCCGATTCAGCATGAGAAAAATGATATTGTTAACAAATGCCACTAAAAGCGGTACTTAATTCCCCTCCTCTGGAGGGGTGGCAAAAATTCAAAGAATTTGTGACGGGGTGGTTATGGTTGCTGACTTTCATCAATAAAATAAATTTTCTGCCATAAAACTCACCAAAAATTCTATTTTTGAGTATGAATAACAGAAACCGTGGAAAAAATACCGGCGATGATACCCTTTTCGGTTCGGAGAAACAGGTCAATAAACTGAAACTGGCTGTTGAAGATATGAAGTATCTGCTGACCAGAGAGTACCCGGAAAAAGCGGCTTCTGATCTTGTGGGAAACAGATATCGATTGAAAACCCGCCAGATACAGGCTCTGCGTGGAGCATCCGCATCTGCTGTACAGCTTCACAATAGAGAATTGAAGCACTTAGAAGCATCTGATTTAAATGGAAAAACAATTTATCTTGATGGTTTTAATGTTCTGATCTTGCTGGAAAGTCTGCTTTCGGAAGCCTATATTTTTGAAGGATTGGATGGCTGTATCCGTGATCTTTCCGGAGTTCATGGTACCTATAAAAGAGTTAATCAGACCTTGAAAGCAATGGAATTGGTTGCTGCTTTTCATCAAAAAAACCAGATTCAGAAATTGGTATGGATCTTTGATAAACCGGTTTCCAACAGCGGAAGAATCAAACAGAGTATTCTTGAGTTTGCTGAGCAGCACCAGCTCAATTGGGAAGCGGACCTGCAATACAATCCCGATAAATTTTTGGCGGAGAGTTCGGAGCTCATCATTTCCTCGGATGCCTGGATTCTGGATCACTGTAAAGAATGGTTTAATCTGATTGGATATTTGATTACAGAAGAAAATATTGCTGTTAACCTCATCAAAACAAAATAAGTATGAATTTGTTTGAACCTTATATTTCCTTATTTTCCGAAGCCTGGAAAGATCAATATCAATCCGTTTTAGTAAAAGAACATCTGGAAAACCTGGAAAAAAATATATACAGATTTAAGGAAAATGCCTTGGAATGGAACTTCCCTTATTTTAACGAAGAAATAAAGATCAACAGACAGGAAAGTTTTGAACAATTTATTACCATTCTTGAAAGTAACCATTCCGATGAGGTGAAAGCAAAATTTCTGGAAGCCATTCCATTTGAACATTGGCTGAATATCTTAGGTCAAAGATTAACCTCTGCAAGTATTCGTGATGAAAATGGAATTCCTCCCTTGAAAACAATGTTGATCAATGCCTGTCAGGAGCCATTTAATAATGAAATTACCATTGCACAGAGAGCCTGGGAGAAGCACATCGGGAGAATGGATGACGATTTCTGGGGTGAGATCAAAGGAAATAATCAGCAGAAACAGGAGAAAGTAATGGCGAAAATCCATGATATTCTTGATAATAAAACCTGGTGGAATGTTTTCTTCCACTACAAACATGAACTGGTTTTTGAAGTCCGGGAAAAAGAAGGCCACGGTATCCGATGGAGCCATGGAGGAACAAAACTGATTGGCTTTCTGGAAAGATTTATCAATGAATAAAATGCAAAGATCTGTGTCATTTGTGAAATCTGTGGGAAAATACATAAGCCCGCAAATTAGATAGATTAATCAGATTTTTTAACCTTAAAACTATTTTCTCTTTTCGTTTTTCGTCTTTTTTTACCTTCTTTTTAACTGCGTAAAAACATTGCGTACCATACTTCTAGTTTTGCAGATATAAAACAGAAGCTATGAATCAATCAGCACAAAAATTTTCAACCGAAGAATGGGAAATATGTCTCAAGGTTTTGAATGCCCTGAAGGAAGACCCTTTCCTGAACCCTGATAACAAAATATTTTCAGGACTGATTACGAAGATTCATAAGAACGCCAAAAAACAAAGTCGTCATGAAAGTTACTCTGAAATGAAGTCTCATGATCTGGTGGTAAATTCCAATGCGGTACTGATGCAGAAAGCATTGGCCGGTGTTTCTGCTTTTTATGATGATGAAAAAGAAGAAGTAAAACTTACAAAACTTCAGATTCCCAAAAACTGCTACTGCTGTAACCAAAGTTATCAGTATGCTCATTCTTTCTATTCCAGATTATGTTCTGTATGTGCCGGAGAAAACTATGAAAAACGTTTTGAAACAGCTGATCTTACAGGAAGAAATATAATCCTGACAGGAGGAAGAGTGAAGGTAGGTTTTGCTACTGCATTGAAGGTGTTGAGAAACGGGGCCAATTTGGTTTTGACAACCCGTTTTCCGGCACTGGCGATGGAGCTTATGCAGCAGGAGGCAGATTATGAAAACTGGAAAGACAGACTTTGGATCTATGGATTGGATCTTAGAAATCTGAAGGCGATCCAGGATTTTATAGACTTTTATAAATTGAATTTTGATACGCTGGATATTCTGATCAACAATGCAGCACAGACGATAAAATATCCTGATGCATATTATCTTCCGATTATAAAACGTGAAAAAGAAAAACTGATAGAATTTAAAGATGTCCATACTCTGATCCCGAACCAGACGGAAATCTCAAATGAAATAGCAAAAGTGGAATATGCTCAAAATGAGGAAACGCAGGTTGCACTTACCCGTTTTGGTCAGCCGGTAGATGATAGAGAAAAAACAAGCTGGAATTCTACGCTGGAAGAAGTTTCTATGTATGAACTGGTAGAGGTAAACCTCATCAATCATATAGCACCATATTTCCTGATCAAAGAACTGAAGCCATTGATGAAAAGCTCAGAATTTAAAGAGAAATTTATCATTAATGTCACTTCATCAGAAGGAATATTCAGTTACGAGAATAAAACAGTTTTTCACCCGCATACGAATATGACAAAAGCGGCTTTGAATATGATGACTCTGACGTCTGCAAGAGAATTTGAAAATGATCAGATTTATATGAGTGCCGTAGATGTGGGATGGATTTCTACAGGAGCCAAAGAAAGCCTTAGAAAGAAACAGTTTGAGATGGGATATATTCCGCCACTAGATTCTGTGGATGGAGCGGCCAGAATTCTGCACCCTGTGATAGAAGGAATACAAGGAAATTACTTTAGTGGAGTTTTATTGAAAAATTATAAAGTTCATACCTGGTAAAATCCAAACGGAGATAATAGTATTAAATGGAAAAATACATTTTGCTAAAATGAGTTGCAGGTTCGAATCCCGTTTATCTCCCAACTATTGAAACGGTAGCTCAACGGAAGAGCGCTGGCCTGCCACGCCAGAGGTTGCGGGTTCGATTCCTGTCCGTTTCACAGGAGTACATAGTTCAAAAGGAGAAGAATACGTCCTCAGCACGGACGAGCTGCAGGTTCAAATCCTGCTGTACTTCCCATATAAACAATGGAGATAATAGTTTAACGGAAAAACGATTCCCTGCCCGGAATCGATGCATGTTCGAATCGTGCTTATCTCCCTAATTCGAAAGTCAGAGCAGTAGCTTAATCAGGAAAAGCATATCCATGGGGGATAGGTTGCCGGTTCGATCCCGGTCTCTTTGGCTTTCATTTTAAAATATAATACCATGCTTAAAAAATTATTGATTTATCTGAACATTATTGATGAAATTCAGATTCCGGTACCTATACAAAGGAGAGAGAGAACTCCAATGGAAAAAGCGTTGGCGCTTTCCAGAGCCGAAATGCTACAAGAAAGACAAAGTATTTTACAGGAACAAAAAAGAGAAGCCTCAGAAAGTTTAGTGAAAGAAAAGAAAGTGACAGAACCTATTATTACCCCGAGAGAAAGAAAAACAAACCGAAGCTATCATCATAAAATTAAAAATCTTGCAGAATATACAAAGGATTATAGAGAATACTGTCTTGAGAAAACAAGCAACCAGCATATGTTGAAGACAAGAGAGTATCATATCTATGCTAAAGCCGGAACTACAGAAGCTTTCCAGATTTCCGAAGATGCCTTTATATCTCATAATGAACATAAGATGCTCCGTATAGAGAGTGATTACTTTGTAAAATATATCCAGCAGGAATATAACCCGATAACTCAAATGATAGAAAATGCATACGACTGATACCATAAAAAAATATAAAATATTCTCCGAAGAAGACTGGGCGAATATTGTTTTTGATGACCATGCTCTGATAGAAGTGTATGCTAAAAACATCACCTTTCATTGTACAGAAATACAAGGAAACCTGCTTTTGCGTGGCGAAGGATGCCGTTTCCCGGAGCTGAAACTTATCACAGGAAACCTCTCTATTGACGCCAAAAATTGTGAATTGCCAAAACTGGAAACAGTAGAACGTCATTTTACCATGCATTGTCATACCGTGATGAACGACCTTAAACAAGTCAGAGGAAATTTTAAGTGTATTGTTGATACTACTTTTAAAAACCTGGAAACTATCGGAGGATGCATTGCTGTAAAGAATGCTACGGTAAATACGAGGAATGGGAAGTTGCTGAAAACAAGAGATGTTATTCCTGTTCAGTATCAGTTTCAGGCGGATTTGCTTCTGAAAGATGGTATTTTTGATATCAATATCCTTGGAGATAATATTATAATTCCTCATCAGGAAATCCGTGGTAAAATTACGATTGTGGGACGAAATGTTTCATTCCCGAATCTGGAATTCGTTCATGGTACGCTTAGAATAAGGAGTGAATATCATATTGGACATAAATTTACCCATCATTTTCCTGTGCTGAAGAAGTTGATCGGTAACCTGAAATTTGAAAATACCAGTGCTTCATTTCCGGTGCTTCAGGAAACAAGCGGAAGTATTCATATGGAAAATGGTTCTTATGTCACTTTTCCGGCGCTTGAGAAATCAGGTAATATAATGCTCAATGGAGGAAGCAGAGGATCATTTCCTGTTTTGACTGATATTAATGGAAATTTCATGTATAATGGTTCTGAAAAGTGCAATTTGAATGCTCTTCGATATGTGAAAGGTGTTTTCAATACCTATAATGCGGTTGCTCCTAACATTGCTGAGGTAGGAGATCTGATTATTCATGAAACCGATAGTTTTGAACACCTTCAAAAAGTTAACGGGAAAATTCAGTTTTTGTATAATGTGAACCCTACGACAGATTTTAAATCGTTGGAGTATCTTGGGGAATGGGGAGATTCCAGGATGAAGGACCTGAAGTTCCCTGCGTTGGAATGTATCAACAATTATTTGTACGGTACCTATGATGGCTTTGAACATATTGCAAAGAATATTTATTTTAAAATAAATAATAACCTACATCTTACGAAAGATCATTTCATGATCTCACGAACATCTTTCCCTTATATTTTCCAGGAAAAGCGTTATCCTTTGAGAAAACTGGTTGCGATCTTAAAATTAAGACACAGCAGCTTTCAGAATTTTGAAACCCGTGAATATGAAAGACAATGGGAATCTTTTACTACTCCGTTTTTTACACAGGTTTTAGATAAAATTGAAAGTCTCTGGACGGAAGTGGAGCCCATGAAATATGAAGAATTCTTTAAATCAGAAGATCGGAATTTTAAACTGTTCTGCTTCAGTTATTATGGCGTAGGAAATCTGATGGAAAAACTTGAATCCAGAAAGATCAATGAAAAAGAAATTGAAATTGCCTACCAGGAGTATGATGAAAACGGAAACGAAAAACTAATCCGAAAAGTCAACCGTTATGAAGTGCATGAAGTTGAAAACCGTAAACTGGGTGTATTCATCTGGGGAAGCAGGGCAGAATATTCTTATGCAGTGAAATGTTGGTGTCCGTCTACGGAAAAAGAACACTGGCTATGGATAGAGGAGGGATATAAAGGTGATGCTTTGACAGCCATTGCATCTACCTTCAGAATACACAGTAATCTGATTCCTTATATAAAATGCTTGAAGAGACAAGGCGATTTGCTCATCTGCGAATTGAAAGAAAAAGTAACCCCCACAGGAGAAATACGACCTCTTACAGCTTCAGAATACTTTAATCTTCTGAGAGCCGAAACATAAACAAGAAACAGTAGTTTAACTGGAAAAATATTCCACTCAAAGGAAAGTCATCGGTTCGAACCCGATCTGTTTCTATTTTTTTAAACTAAAAATCATGGAAGAATTACAATCAATTTTACATACCATTATCAAAGAGAAAAAAGGATATATTACATTTCTTACCGGAGCGGGAATCTCTGCAGAAAGCGGTCTTCCAACATATCGCTCTATTGATGGAATCTGGATCAAAGGTACTAAGTACCATCGTCCGGAAGAATTTGGAACATTAAAATATTTCAGACAAGAAACAGAAGAAGTCTGGCAGTACAATCTTTTCTGGAAGAAACTTATTGAAGAAGCACAACCGAATGAAGGACACTTTGCACTGACAGAAATAGAAAATCTTCTGGGAGAGAGATTTAAGCTGATCACTCAGAATGTAGATGGCCTCCATCAAAGAGCTGGTACCCGAAAAGTTTATGAAATCCATGGAAATAAACAGAAAGTACGTTGTTCAAAAGAATGCAGCGAACCTATTGACTTTCCTGAAAATGTGAAACAGAAAGAATATACTGAAGATCTTACACCAGAAGATATTGAAGGTTTGAAATGTAAAAAATGTGGAAGCTGGCTAAGACCTCATACATTATGGTTTGATGAGTCTTATAACGAAAAATACTACTATTTTGATACCGCCTATGATATTGCTGATCACACAGATATTTTATTTGTCATCGGAACTTCAGGATCTACGGCACTGCCTGTCAATATTGTAGAAACAGTAAAAATAAGAGCCAAATGGATTGTGCTTATCAACCCTGAAAGTGATACTTATTTCGATTATATTCTGAAAGGAAGCAAAACACTCTGTTCAATCCGGGAAAGCAGTACATTGGCATTACCACAATTAAAGACAATGATTAAAGAAATAATAAAAATTTAAAAACAAATGAACACATACATTGATATTGGCATTAATCTGACCAATAAACAGTTCTATAATGAACACGAAGAAATTATCAACCGCGCTTTGGATCAAGGGGTAGAACATATGATTCTCACCGGAACCAGCGTAAGAGGTAGCAAAGAATCTGCTGAAATTGCAGAAGAATATCCGGAAATTCTATTTTCAACAGCTGGAATTCATCCTCATGATGCCAAATCATTTAACGGCGAAAGTATTAATGAACTCAGGAAATTATTGAAACAAGATCATGTGATTTCAGTAGGTGAGTGCGGACTGGATTTTGATCGGGATTTCTCTCCGAGACCCATTCAGGAAAGATGTTACAAAGCTCAGCTGGAGCTTGCAATAGAAGTTGATAAACCGCTTTTTCTTCATGAAAGATCTGCATTTAAAAGGTTTAATGAGATCACAGACGAATACCTTCCCCAATTACCTGCAGCCGTAGTACATTGCTTTACCGGAACATTGAACGAAGCAAAAACATATCTGGATAAAGGATTTTATTTAGGGTTCACAGGCGCAATCAGTGATGAAAAAAGATTTAAACACCTGGAAGATGTTATAAAATATGTTCCTCTTGACAGGATGATGATTGAGACAGATGCTCCTTTTATGCTTCCGAAAAATATGCCCAGAATGCAAAACAGACGGAATGAACCATCCTTTTTACCTTACGTAGCCCAAACGGTTGCCTATCTGAAGAGGATCAGTATTTCTGAGGTGGCGGATGAGACTACAGAAACGGCCAGAAATTTTTTCAAACTATAAAAAAGAGCTCTACTGATAAAGTAAAGCTCTTTTTTTATAGCGAATTTGCTTTTCCGGTTCTTATAAACTCTTTATTGCCGATTCCAAAGCCAGCTCCATCATTGGATTCAACGCTTTTTCTCTTTCGTCAGCAGAAATTTTCTCATGGGTTGGGATAATATCCGTTACCGTAAGAATAGTCGCTGCATTTTTTCCTAAATGTTGAGCATTGGCGAATAAACCGAAAGCTTCCATTTCTACTGCAGGACAGTTGTATTTTGTAGCAATTTCCGGAGTTGCAGGATCTTTTCTGTAGAAAATATCACTACTGTGGATATTGATGGCTTTAGCATTTAATGATAATTCTTTAGCCGTTTCATTGATGGTCGTAAAGATATTCCCCTGGTGAGAAAGGATTTCATCTTCAATTCCCCATGCATATTTGGCATAAGTACTTTCGCTGGCCGCTTTATCAATATTTAAAATATCAAAAAGTTGAAGATCTGTGTTGTAAGCACCACAAGTCCCGATTCTGATGATCGTATCTACTTCATACTCTGTAAACAATTCAAAAGAATAAATTCCGATACTTGGGAATCCCATTCCACTTGCTCCTACAGTGATTTCTTTACCCTTATAAAGACCTGTATAATAAAAAATTCCTCTGGTTTTGCTTACCAGTTTAGCATTTTCTAAATAATTTTCAGCAATATACTGTGCACGAAGCGGATCCCCCGGCTGCAATACTACTTTAGCAATTTCTCCTTTTTTTGCACTGATGTGAATACTCATAATGTTTTTTTGAATGGGACAAAGATAGCAAATATGTGAATAGTGAACAGACCATCCGGTAGGTTATCACTTTTTATCTATTGTATTTCTGACGTTCTGGTATGTTCTGCATTCTTCCTGAACTGTGTTGGAGGAATGTTTTTAATTTTCTTAAAAACTCTGTTATAATATGGAATATCACTAAAACCCGAAGCAATACAGATTTCTGCTACAGACAATTTTGTCTTCAATAACATTTGGCAGGAAGACTCTATTCTAAATTCTGTCAGATAGGTGAAAAAAGATTTTCCGGTCATTTTTTTGAAAAAAACACAGAATGAAGATTTTTGCATTCCTACAGATCTGGAGATCTCTTCCAGTGTAATATTCCGTTGGAAATTATTTAGAATGAAAAGATATATTTCCTGCAGCTTTTTTTCTTTTTTGTTTTCAGAAACTGGTCTGCCGACAATCTGCATTTCTTTACAGTAAGAAATTAACTCGAGTAATTGTATAAAAGAAGAAAGTCTCTCTATACTATTCTGATCAATCATCGAAGTCATTAAGGTCTGAAGCCTTTCTAACAGTTCATTTTTAAAAGAAACCGCATTTTCATTGCTTTGAAGCTCAGAAATACTGTTCATCAGTTCTGGAAAAATATTTTTACAGTTTTCTAAAAAAACGTTTTCAAAAACAATCGTAATGTTCTCAATGTTCCCTTTACTGTCATGAACAGATTCATCAAAAGACCAGCAATGAGGTATATTGGGAGGAATAAGAATGACCTCACCCTTTGAAAAGTTTTCCACAATATCCCCAATAATTCTCACACCACTTCCGGTAATAATATAAGACAATTCCCAGGTTTCCTGCTGGTGTAACGGAACCTGCTGATTCCATTTGATATGAACATGGTCGAAATGAAAGGTATGGGTTCTTGCTTTTGGATAATATTTTAAATTTTGCTTCATTTAAGAAATAATAATCACAATAATGTAAATATAAGACAATGATTGGAGAATATAGAACAAACTTTTTGAGGTAAGACCTTCTATTTTTGCATCAAATCTTTATTAAAATATGAATCAAACGTTATCTGTTTCTCAATCAAAGCCTCATTATGAAATTCTTGATGGCCTCCGTGGTGTAGCTGCCATCATGGTTGTATTTTTCCATGTTTTTGAAACATTTTCCAATGGAGATCATACAAAGCAGATTATTAATCATGGATATCTGGCAGTAGATTTTTTCTTTATGCTTTCCGGATACGTGATCAGTTATGCTTATGATAACCGATGGAACAACATGACATTGAAAGACTTTTTTATCCGTCGTCTTGTGAGATTACAGCCGATGATCATTATTGGCTCTTTGGTTGGGGCTGTTTTATTCTATTTTCAACATTCGGAAGGATTGGGATGGGGGGGAATTTCCGCTACTCCTGTTTGGAAATTACTATTGGTCATGTTCATTGGAATGACGGTTATTCCGGTAGGTAAAAGTCTTGATATCAGGGGCTGGAATGAGATGCATCCTTTGAATGGTCCATCGTGGTCACTGTTTTTTGAATACATTGCCAATATTATGTATGCTTTGGTGCTAAGAAGAGTTTCCAAAATCGTATTAGGAATTCTGGTGTTGATGTCAGCTGGGTTTACCATTTATTATGCATTTACCAATCCAAATGGAGATATCATCGGAGGCTGGTCTATTGATGATGCAGCACAAATGAAAATAGGTTTTACAAGGTTGGCTTTTCCTTTTTTGATGGGAATATTTTTAGCAAGAGCAGTATCACTGAAATTTACAAAAAATGCTTTTTTTACAACCAGTATTTTATTGATCGTTTTATTTGCATTTCCCCGCTTGGGAGGAACTACCGCACATTGGCAGAATGCTTTATATGAATGCTTTGTTTTAATGATTATGTTCCCTGTTGTTATTCTGCTGGGAGCCGGAGGGAAAGTTACCAATGAAAAAACAAATAGGTTCTGTAAGTTTTTAGGTGATATTTCATATCCGATATATATCACCCATTTCCCATTGGTGTATGTCTATATGGCATGGGTTGTAAATGGTAAACATACATTGGACGAACCTCTGTCATGGATTTTAGGATTTATAACTGTATCAATTTCAATAATTCTAGCATACTATTCCATGAAATTCTATGATATTCCTGTTAGAAAATGGTTGAATAAAAAATTAATTTCAAACAAATAAAAAAGAAATGAAAATCGAACACATTGCCATCTGGGTTAAAGACCTTGAAAAATCAAGAGCGTTCTATCAAAAGTATTTTGGAGCGGTTTCCAATGAAAAATACCATAATCCTGTTAAAAATTTTCAATCCTATTTTTTAAGTTTTGAAAATGGCTGTCGTCTAGAAATCATGACCAGACCGGATATTAAAGAAAGTGAAAACTCTTATGAATCCCAGCAGTATGGAATCATTCATCTTGCATTTTCCGTAGCCAGTGAACAAAAAGTAGATGAGCTTACAGAACTATTGAGAAATGATGGATACCAAATTGCAGGAGAGCCACGGACCACAGGAGACGGATATTATGAAAGTGTAATCCTTGATCCTGAAAATAATATCATTGAAATCGTAGCCTAACCTGTCATTGCGAGGAGCTCCAGCGACGAAGCAATCTCATATAGGTTGGAAAAATGCAAAGGCGCAAAGATGTTAAACATTATGCTGTTTTAAGGCGCAAGAAAATCAAAGATTTTTAACAAAAATACTTCGTAGTGATTTACTTTATTAGAATGATAGTTCACTGTATTACATTTTATCGAAGATAAAATCTTTGCGCCTTACTACATTGCCTATATTAAATTTTGCGCCTTTACGTTTTCCAATACTTTAATTCCATATTTAACATGAAACTTCTTCCCAAAAATTTTATTCTCAACGAAATAATTTTATTTTTGTTAGATCATGGAAACCAAGTCACCGTTTTTAGACACGATCTTTTTGCTTCGTAAGGAAGAATGTATTACTCTTTTTTCAAGCTTACAGAAAATTTCCCCTCAGGAAGAGGCGGATGCAGGAGATTATTTTGAAACAGAATTCGAAAAAGAAAGACTTGAGTTTTTATCTGATCAACTGACTTATAACAAAGAAGCTGCCGTATGGGCTGCAAAAGTGCTCTATCACAGTGCACAGCTTTATCTCATCAGAGAAAATACAGAAAAAAATATTGAAAATCTTATTCCCGGATTTAAAGGAACCCGGGATATTTCTTCTATTTTATCCGCAGACTTATCATTAAGGTTTTTACCGCCAGTGATTGTTGCTTTAAACTCTGTAGATCCTGAAGACCATTTAATTGCTATGCTGGAAGATATTCTGACCCAGTTTCACTATTCCGGAATAGGATATGATCTTAACCTGAAGAATGTGAACTGGAAGGAAGAATTAAAAGACAGTACTTACCGGAAGTTGTATCTGGAAAGAATTGTTGAAAAAAAAGATTATAAACTGGCAGAAATTCCGTTTATTAATAAACTACTAATAGCCGAATTCGGAATGCACAAAGATGCCTTCTGGCGAGAACTAAAAACTATAACCGAAGACCACAATGAAAACCTATGAGAAAGTATTTGAATTTTTAACCGATCCAACCAAAGAAACTTTCCTGAAATGCCGTGAAATGGTACTCAGTGATCCGGAATACGATCCCTATTCGGAAGATATTGAAAACATGCAGGTTTTATTGAATGAAGGGAAATTTGAAGAGGTTGTACAATATACCAATGTCAATATTCTGCTAAGCCCCAGGGCACATATTTATAAGTATTTTGCTTACAAAGAATTGGGTGATGAAAAAGGCAGGAATATTGAAATGACAATAGCACAGCCTATTTTTGAATGCCTTGAAAAAACAGGTGACGGAACCAAAGATTCTCCCTATATTATCACAAGAATTTCCGATGAAAGAGATCTGATCAGGCAGCATTTTAATAAACACGATGTTTCACAAAGTCTGATCAAGGAGGGAAATAAGATGATGGACGCACTTACACTGGATGATGGAACGCAGTTATACTTCGATATCAAAGATCCTTACCAGAGACTGGCTTTTTCATTCAGCAAAAGAAATGAAGAGGTAGAAAATAAAGAAGAACAGAAATCAGAGAAGAAAAAGTGGTGGAAATTTTAATTTTTTAAATCAATGAATCAGAATATAAATCAGCTTAATACAGTCCTTAACTACGTAAAAGATACTTTTGTAGGTAAAAATGATGTCGTAGATCTTTTGGGAATATGCCTTTTGGCAAGAGAGAATGCCTTTTTATACGGACCTCCGGGGACTGCAAAATCTGCGATTGTCAGAACTCTCGCTAAAACAGTAAAAGACGGCAAAAATTTTGAATATCTGCTAACCCGTTTTACAGAACCAAACGAGATTTTCGGCCCTTTTGATATCAGAAAACTGAAAGAAGGTGAACTTCTGACCCACACGGAAGGAATGATGCCCGAAGCTTCAATGGTCTTCCTGGATGAGATCTTTAATGCCAATTCTGCAATTTTGAACTCACTTCTGACAGCGCTCAACGAAAAGATCTTTAAAAGAGGAAAAGAAACAAAACACTTACCAGCATTGATGTTTGTAGGGGCAAGTAACGTTCTTCCAGAAGATGAAGCACTGAATGCATTATTTGACCGTTTTCTGGTAAGAATTAATGTAGACTATGTAAATCCCGAACTCTTGCAGCAGGTACTTTTAGCCGGAAGAAAACTGGAGAATGATGAAGAAACAGAAGTTCCGGAAATCCATGCCGATGAAATCAGACAGCTCCAGAGCCTATGCCGGACAATAGATCTTAAACCTATTTATGAAGTATATCTGAATACCATTATGAGTCTTAGAAATACAGGGATTGCTATTTCAGACCGTAGAGCCGTAAAACTTCAGAATCTGATTGCCGCAAGTGCCCTGATCTGTGGGAGAACAGAAGCCGTACTTTCTGATTTATGGGTGTTGAAACATATCTGGGATACAGAAGAACAGATTGAAATTCTGGAAGGAATTATCAACAGAACGATCGAGAAAGATGATCATCCGGATTCCCATCCACAGGCAATGCATAACAAAACTCCCAATCCGGAAGAAGTCATGAAAGATGTGAAGATTCTGGTGGAAAAATGGAATGAAGGAATGCTGAGTTTTGAAGAACAAAACGTAATAAAAGACAAACTGAGATATCTGCAGACCCGTTGTGAGTGGATCAGAAATCAGGATCAGAAACAATATATTCAGCAAGAAATTGAAAGCTTATGGCAGAAGATTCTTCAAAGTGTTTAAAAGAATTCTGGGCAGAAATTCCCCGGGTAGATGAAGATTTTCTGGGCTCAATCCGAGACTGGAAAAACGTTCAGATTGCTGTAGATGATGAAACAATCTGGTTGAAAGGATTTACGGATGAACAGGCAGTAGCTTCTGAAATACAACAATTGCCGGATTTTATTTTATATGAACTTCGTGATGGACTTTTATTCAGAAAAGATGCTTTAGTTCCCAGTAAAAAAATGAGAACAGCTTTGCTTTGGATTCCCATAGACAAGGCATTACAGCTTCGTCTTCCTCCTTCGAACCAAAACTATTTTGGAATTCAGGAACAGATTCAGATAAAACTGAAAGAAAGTGATGAAGAACAGACGGTCATTGCTCTGCTCAGCAACATTGCTGATATTAAAGAAACTATCGTCACTTTGCCTAAGTTTAAACTGGAAAAAATACAATGGACGTTACTGGGAGATAAAGCCCTGTTTATAGGCGTTCCATTATTAAGCTTTCCCGGAAAAGCTTATTGGACCAAAGACAAACATCTGCTGCCTGCCGGTCTGGATTTTGAATTTAAAAATGTAAGTATGCTGTTGCAGCAGAAATATAATAAAGAGCTTGAAGGATGGTTGTTATGGGATGAAGATGGAAATAGTATTTTAATAAAAGATTCTGATTTTCGTCCCCTGTCCATAAGCTCATTCCGTCTTACCGAAAAATCAAGAGAATGGAATTAAAGACTTATTTCCAATCCTATGAAAACTACTTTTGGGAATGGAAAACGGATGAAGATGTTCCCGGTGACTCCGGTTATCATGAAAATAATCTCCTCTCCATCCCCGGAGTGGGAGCAATTGCTTACAGGCCTTATGTAATGGAGATTCTGAAAGAACTTCAGCCGCAGGGATGGCCTCCGTTTGGAGCATTGCTTATGGTTTTGTACGCCATGCAGGATGGTTATACAGATTTTGCCGGTCCGTTGAGACGTACAGTAGATTTTTACAGTGGAGAAGATTTTGAGTTCAATGCGGAAAAACAAATTGAATTTCTTGAAAAAATAGAATCCCTTCCCCAAATTTATAAACAGAAACAAAATAGAATTGTACTGCTGCTGACTTTATTTAATAATGGTTATAACAGAGTAGCAATCCTTCAGGCAGAGGTTAGTCTAAAAATCTACTATAAAAGACCTCATGAGCTTGCCATAAGCGCAGAAAAAAAAGATGCTGATTCATTAGTTTTGAAAAAAGATCTGAGTGCTTTGGATCTGAACGAAAAATTTCCAACCGTACAATCCATCATTGATGCTATGAAAGGTTTGATTGATGAGCCAGAGCTTGAAGATGAAGTGGTAGAAGAAGAAACAACGGCTAATACGGATAAAGATTTTATCAAAGAATTAATTGATGAACCCAAGACCTTCCAGGTAGGAAGCCTCATTAAAAGAATATGGAGCGGGCTGAAAATTCCGATGCGCCATCTCTCTCCCGGTGAACAGCCTATCGGAGGAATTTCTGATATGACCAATAAAGGTGATTTTCACAGAATGCTTCTCACCGAATTTGCCAATGAAGATGATGTTTTCATGAATCGTGTGGCAAATAATGAAGCCCTTTATATTCAAAGAGAAATTCCCCCTGAAGAAAATATTTTTGAAAGAATTATCCTGATTGATACTTCCCTCAGAAACTGGGGAACTCCAAAAGTTTTGGCTTATGCTTCTGCAATAGCCATTATCAAACATCCGAAAGCCCATTCCGAATGTAAAGTTTTTGCCCTAGGTCAGACAAACCTGCCCATTGCACTTAACAAAGTGGAAGAAGTGGTGGAAAACCTCAATCAGGTAAGTCCTGTACTGGAAGTTTCAGAAGTTCTGGAAAAATTTTTTAATGAACACCATTCACAAAAAGATATTGAAGTTTTCTTTATTACCCATCAGGACAATATGGATGATGAGAAAATTCAGCGGGTTGTATACCAGAACAGAGATCAACTGAAGTTTTTGGTGACAACAGCCTCAGATGGTGAAATTAATTTTTATAAACATCATAAAGGAGCAAGAAAACATATTCAGAAAATAAAACTTCCATTGCAGGAGATGTGGGCCAATCCGCCACAGCAGAAACAATCTGCTCAGAACTTCAATGGAAAGAAAACAGATCTTCCGCAAAATTATCCGATCTTATTCCCAACCCCCGTTAATAAGATTGCTAAGTTCTTATATGAAGGAGAGTTTTTCATTCTGAGTTCAAAAAAACAATTGCTGAAGACTTATCTTTCCGATAATTATTATGACAGACATTCCTATGATTATTATAAAACACATCATGGCTGTGAAGTACTGTTTGATCACATTTCCATAAAGCCCAAAGGACAGTTTGCTCTTGCAAAAAACAGACAGCAGCAGTTTATTCTGTGCCAGTATCAGTCTGGTCAGAAACTGATTTCAAAGCTTAATCTTAATACTGGAGAATATTCTGAGCAGAATCTTACAGGGATGAATATTCCGGAATTTTACATACTGATTTATTTTGGACGAAATTTTTATTTGCATCACCCTGACAATGCTACCCATTATAAAATCAATATGGATGGGAACATTTCTATAGAACCTATTACCGGAAAAGAAAAAGAATTTGAAAAAAATACCATAAAAGCAGAAGCCGAAGTGGCAAAATTGCAGGGAAGCGGTTTGAGAATTGTTAATAATTTCAATAAGATCGGAATCAACACCTTTCAAAATCTGGTTGTTTCAGGAAATGAGTTATACAGTGCTTCTGAAAACACCCTGGATTTTTCCAAAAATAAATATGATATTAAAATTTTCGCAGAGCAGAATAAAAATAAATTTACATTTCCGGATGGAAGTGAAATTATTACCGATTCACGGGGAATGCTGACTTTCAGAAGCAGTAATAAAAGCATTGAAGAATTCTTTATTCCCTCCACATTGGGTGGCTTTCTATCATTGGCGACTTATACGGAATTTGGTGGCTCAGAATATTATCTTCCGGAGCATGCCCTGTTGAAGGTAAGAACCATGGATGATATGTGTGATAGGTTTTTAAAACCGTTTATAGAACAGATTTTGGATTATGGAGCTTAGAATAAAACCTTTCCCGAAAAATAATTTTCCCAAAAAAGGACTTTTGATCAGAGGCTCTTCACCTGTGGTATGGCTTCAGGAAATGGAAATCCTTGGAATCAATTTGAACCAGGTCAGATCTTATGCTATTCCGGCGGATACTCCCAATGTGCTGTATGGTTGTTTTCTGGTTTTTAATGACCATGCTCCACAGGAAATAGGCAGAAATGCTTACTTTCAAAATGTGGACGACAGGCTTTTCATTCCTGAAAATACAACTTTTTATCCCAAAATAAATCCGGAAGACTGGGCACAGCTTGATTCCCGTTTTCTGATTATGCATCCTGAATTCGGATTGGTAAAACTGTCTGAAGAAATTGACTGGATTGCTCTGATTCAACAGCCCGGAAAGATAGATGAAAGCATCAGAAAACCTCTGAAAGGCGTTTCAATTCCTCAAAAAATAGAAAGCTATACGGTTGAAATAGATGATGAAAAAGTCATGGAAGCATTACAGCCAAAACAAACCGAAGAAGAATGGATGAATAACCTTCCGTTTGACCTTAAAAAAGTAATGGCCGGGAACAAAAAAGAAATAGAGAAATATTTACAATATATTGAAAAATATCCTGAAAGAGCTGTGGAATTGGGCATTTCTCTGGATGTTATGGGAACTTCTCGAGGAGACGGCTTTGGTAAGTTTACCTGGCTGGAAGGATTATTTGGCGGAGGTTCAGGTGGGAAAACAGAAAGTGCAGGAACAAGGAATTTTCGTAGAGTATTCTGGGCGCTCATTATTGTAGCTATTGTTTTAAAGATAGCACTGCCTTCAGATAAAACAAATTCAGAGCAGGAAGAACATAATAATTCATCAGGAACTATTGTAAACAATGCCGTAAAGGCACCTTCTGATATGATTGCTTTTCAGTCCGGAACGTCGGAAATTGATCTTAAGATAGATTCAATGTATCATCAGGAGAGAAAAGGATTGTCCCAAGAACTTATTCATGCGGGAATTATAGAATCCAAAACAAAAGAAGACAAAGAAAACTATAAAAAAGCAGGTGGCAGAGAGGTAAGTGAAATAGGAAGAGATATCAGTAAGCTTGTGAATAAAGAAAAACAAAGCCGAGATTCATTAAAAACCATTTACACTAAGAAAATTACAAAACATGTTGAAGAAAAAACTGAAAAGCTGAAACGCAAAATTTCAGACTCTCTGAAACAGTATACCAAAGGAAAACCTGTGAACGGTGATGTGGTAAAATATCTGCTGAAAAGGAGGAAGGCTTTAATGGCTGATTCACTTGGGAAACTTTACGGGACATTGGATATCGTGGACCCTTCTTCTGCTTCCATAGACAAATCGAAAGTAAAAGGCTTGGGTACAGAAGGTACTCCGCTAGAGAAAAAGGCTCCGGTTTCAGATATTCTGTACATGGTTATTCTCATGATTGCCGGAGTAGGATTGTATTCATTTCTCTTTAAAAATAAATCATTACATCTTGGTGGAGATAATGTACCGGCATGGATTAAATTTATTTTAATAACAATCCTTGTGGTTATGCTTGTGTATCTATTTTATCCACTGGTGAAAATGTTCGGATACAACTGGTTTGTATGGATACTTGTGATGGCTGTGATGTTACTTCTTTATCGTCTTTTCAGAGAAGATAAAACCATTTTAAAATCCGATGATGATGAATAGACAGAAATTTATAGACAAATTTATGGCGGCATTCGTGCTGCTGGCGATGTTTAAGATTATCGGAATTGTTGCCCAGCTATTCCATGAAAGTTTCTGGAGTGTGGCAGGAACATTGGGTATTTTCTTAATTGTGGCATTTATTATCCTCATTGTGATCACTTCCTTAAAAGATAAAGAACAAAACAACAGAAATTCAGCAGGACGTAAAGGCAGTGGGAGCAGTAGTTTCTATCTGGAAAACTCACTTTTTGACAGAATCCGGAGCAAATATGAAGAGCTGGCCGAAAAATATATTGCTGAAAAAGATTATAAAAAAGCTGCGAGAGTTTATATGAATCTCCTTCAGGATAACTACAGAGGAGCAAAAACATTAGAAAATGGTGAACTCTACAATGAAGCAGCAGTAGTATACCTAAAAAAGCTAAACAATAAATCCGATGCTGCCGTTTGTTATGAAAAAGCAAAGCAACATAAAAAAGCCATTGATCTTTATAAAGAAATGGAGCAGAAAGAAAAAGTAGGAGATCTCTATAAAGAAATCAACGACCTTAAAAATGCTCATCACTATTATCAAATGGTTGCTGATGATTATGTGAAAAACAGTCAGATGGTAAAAGCTTCTTTGGTATACCGCAGAAAAATGGAAAAAACAGAAGAGGCTCAAAAAGTTTTACTGAAAGGATGGGAAGAAGATAAAGATGCCTTCAACTGTTTGAATAATTACTTCGCCAATATTTTTGATATTAAAAAGTTGGAGTCTGAGATACAGAATTTATATGAAAAAGCTCCGGCTCACAAAAAAATAACGTATCTGGACGTTATGAAATATGAATTCAAGAAAGATCCGAAACTCCACACCGTTACAAGAAATATAGCTTATGAAATCATTGCTGAAAAAGTAAGCACCCGATCCGAAATTGTAAATGAACTGAAGTTTTTTAATCCTAACGATGAGGTGATTTTGAAAGATATCTCAAGATTCAAAACAGGAAGAAATAAAATGTTCAGAAATTAAAAAACTGAAAATAGAACATCCGCTTCATCTAATCAATGTTAATTGATTTCTCTTAGCTCCCTTAAAATAATTGTTTAAAGGAATAAAAACTTTGCGTTTAAGATAGCATAGCAATTTTGTTGGAAAATCGCAAAGACGCAAAGTTTTATCGGAGATAAAATCCTCGCGCCTTAAAGCACAATTTTTTGATGTCATTTTGCGTTTTTGCGTCTTCAAAATCTTCCCAAACTTGTGAAAACTATAAAATAATATCAAAAAAGATTTATCTTTGCACCAGAAAATTATGACAATACAAAGAGCACATATCAATGCAGAACTATTCGAAAGTCCTTCTAATAAAGGATTATTTGGACGTGATGAGGTGATATGGAATGAGGCGAAATGTGCTGACTTTGGAAATTATTTACTATAAACTTGTAAAAAATTAAACAAAATACAACAGAAACGCCTCGAAAAATCGAGGCGTTTTTTGTTTTTTAGGTCAGAAATTATTTAGAATGAAAAAAAATAACCATAAACATGAAAATTTTTTAATAAACAATGAAACTTTAATACGATAAAATAGAGTGATAAGCAACCCGGTGAGAGACAGTCATTTAGGTAATTAAGATATCCGCAAAATATTGCGGACAGAAATTCTCTATTCTAAAAATAAGACGTAATTAATTGATTATCAATAATTTAATTTGAAAATTTATTTGCGGATTCCAAAAATTCATATTTACTTTGCAACCGAAAATTGAAAGCAACAGGTTTTCAGGATTCAGTTAAAAATAATTTAGAAACAAACAAAAATAAAATGAAACAGTTACACAGCATATTCAATCAATATTCAAGACTATTCGGACAGGAACCGACAGGTGTTGCGTGTATTCTTGATCGTGGAATTGTGGATAAAAGGTGCTTATATACGTGGGTCAGCTAATGATCTCTTACGTTAAAATATATGAAGCGCCTCCCGAAAAGAGGCGCTTTTTTTATGGTTTCTTTAGCTTATTTGGTAAAGCGTCGGTCTGTGGAACCGGAGAACAGGGTTCGATCCCCGGAGATACCCCAATATAAAATCTCATAGCTCAATTGGATAGAGCGTCGGTTTACGACACCGAAGGTTGAAGGTTCGAGTCCTTCTGAGATTACAAAAAACGGTTCCGTAGCTCAACTGGATAGAGCATGGGTTTTCTAAACCCAGGGTTAGAGGTTCAAATCCTCTCGGAATCACAAAAAAAGGTCTATTGAGGTAATGGCTAACCTGCCCGACTGTCTCTTGGGCACTGCGAGTTCGATTCTCGCATAGACCGCAAAGATTCATAAAAAATTTCGGTTCCGACTGTCTCTCGGAAAAGGATTTTAAAGTGAATCTGCAAAACTGGAAAGATAACGGTGGTTGTTTACCCGCCTTGGACGCGGGAGGTCGCAAGTTCGAATCTTGCTTTCCAGACAATTTGTTCCATTAGCATAGTGGTAAGTGCATTCGGCTTTCTACCGAACGACAAGGGTTCGATCCCCTTATGGAATACAAATGATTTCGTAGCTCAAGTGGTTAGAGTGTCGGTCTGATACACCGAAGGTTGAAGGTTCGAGTCCTTCCGGAATTACAATGATTTTGTAGCTCAATGGCAGAGCACCGGTCTGTTAAACCGGAAGTTGAAAGTTCGAGTCTTTCCAAAATCGCAGGTAACTAATTGTTAATTATTTCAGGAGAAAAAGTAAAAGTTTGTCGAGAGCAGAAGATCTTTACGCCAAACACAAAAAATACAGACAGGCTTTTCTTCTCTCCGGATGAATTAGAAATTAAAAAATATCATTTATAAATTTTTAGGTAAAAATAAAGTTTGTCGAGCGCAGAAGTTCTTATATCAAACAAATTAAGACAGACTTTATTTTTTAATCTGATGGTTCGCCGAAGGGGAAGAGTCGGGGCGGTCTGCAAAACCGTTGTGTAAACTGAGTGGGTTTGAATCCCATAACCATCTCAAGAAAAGAGATCAAATTGTAGAAACGGGAATGCCCGGGAATACAATCACTCTTATGAAATATCCTTTATTAATAAAAGAAAAAGGCTGTCGAGCGCAGAAGATCTTTAGTTAAACATTCAATAAAGACAAGCCTTTTCTTTTTTCAAAGGAAAAATGAGGAATTACTTATTGCTCATAAAAATCCGGAAGTACGCCGAAGTTGGAGAGTCGGGGCAGACTGTAAATCTGTTGCTTCATTGCTGAGTAGGTTCGAATCCTACTACTTCCACCCAACCACTGATAATGTAATGGCAGCATACAGGAAATGTACTCTTGTTGTTTAGGTTCGATTCCTGGTCAGTGGGTTATTAATGCTCTATTCGTCTAACGGTGAGGACGCCTGCCTTTCGAGCAGAAAATAAGGGTTCGATTCCCTTATAGAGTACTGGATGTGAATAACTGGTCAATATTGAATTGATTTAATACCATGAAAGTTCAGATTTTAAAAAAATTGGCCAGTTGCCATTCACACAAAAAATGAAGAAAAGAGAAAAGGACTGTCAAGAGCAGAAGATCTTTAGTCAATAAAAATGGACAGCCTTTTACTTTTTTAAAACAAAATACATTAGGAAATGAGAAAGGTTTGTCAAGCACAGAAGATCTTTACAAACACTAACAGGCATAGTTTATCAACAGACAGAGCTTTCTCAAACCTATACATAATATGAGTAATAAGCAATGAGCAATGAGTAATAATGAAAATAGAAAATAGAAAATATTACTTATTACCAATTACTCATTACTCATAAAAAAATCTGCGGGAATGGTGGAATGGCAGACACTCTTGATTTAGGATCAAGCTTTTGGGGGTTCGAATCCCTCTTTCCGTACCAAAAAATATAAATGATAAGACATCAATGATCAATTATTGCTACGCACTTCATCAATCATCATTGATCAATTATAATATAATCGGAAGAGTAGTGTAGAAGGTCTGCACGTTAGTTTGAAAAACTAAAGGTACAGGTTCAATTCCTGTCTGTTCCACAAAAACATGAATGATAAGTAATGAGCAATGAGTAATCATTGATACCTGACTCGTTTCTGGCATTACTCATTACCAATTACTTATTACTCATTAATTTAAGTCCTGATTCATAGTGTAATAGGCAGCACACAAGATTTTGATTCTTGGAGTTTAGGTTCGAGTCCTAATGAATTAACAATACTTACTCTGATAGTGTAATGGCAGCATCTCAGTCTCCAAAACTGATGGTATTGGTTCGAGTCCGATTCGGAGTGCAAAAAATAGAAATAAGAAACTAGACGTTAGAAATTATGACAGCTAGTGATCATTTATCAATTATCAACAATCATTTATGAATTAAAACATGTAGAAAAAATGGAAACGCAACAACAAACATGGCAGAATATGAACGGGAAATTTTTCCAAAACTCTATCACACAGCTGGTAGAAGAAGCCATCATCCGCGAACAGGCAAACGGACACCGTCTGAAAGTATGTGTGGGATCAGACTCTCATGTATACGGAGATGCCATCAATTATGCTACGGCAGTAGTATTTATTCGTGAGGGAAAAGGAGCGTTTACCTTTATCAGAAAAGAAAGAGAAATACAGAGTATCAGTATCAAGGAGCGAATGCTTAATGAGGTTAACAAATCCGTAGAAATTGCATATGCTATCTGCTCTGTGTTGGATACTTATGGTGTGGAAATGGAGGTACACGCAGACATTAATACCGATCCCGATTTTAAATCCAACGTAGCATTGAAAGATGCAATGGGATATATTCTGGGAATGGGATATGTGTTTAAAGCAAAACCTTTTGCCTTCGCAAGTTCCAATTGTGCTGATATGATGGTGTAATAAAGCGGGAAGCTTAAAAATTATATAAATTAAATCATGGAAAAAACAAAAAGATTACTATTTCTGGATGATATAAGATACCCGATTGAGGCGTATCATTATACCAAACAAGATATTTTCCTCAGAAATGAGTGGCATATTGTTCGGAATTACGAGCAGTTTGTCAACAGAATCCTGGAAAAAGGACTTCCGGAAATGATTTCTTTTGACCATGATCTGGCAGATGAACATTATTTGGATCAGCATTCTCAGGAATATGTCGAAAAGACAGGATATGACTGTGCCAAATGGCTGATAGAATATTGTATGGACAACTATTTGGATCTTCCAAAGTTTTACTGTCACTCCATGAATCCGGTAGGAAAGGAAAATATTCTTAGCCTTTTAAAAAACTTTAAGAACGATTAAAAACTAAAACAAAATGATTTTCAAAACATATAACTCTATAGAAAATGCTTACCAGGCCCGCGTGATCGAACAGATCAGGATACAGGGTTTTGGGGATGAGGTTTTCATTGTACAAGAAAAAGTTCACGGAGCTAATTTCTCTTTCTTTACCGACGGAAAGGAAATTAAAATCGCGAAGAGAACTGCTTTCATCGAAAAAGATGAGAAGTTTTTCAATGCATATCAGATATTGGAACGCTACAGAAAAAATGTAACAGAAGTGTTTCAAAAAGTGAAAGCCATCTACCCGGATGTTGAAACTGTAGTGATCTACGGTGAATTGTTCGGTGGCGGTTACAAACATAAAGAAGTGGAGCCTGTAAAAGATGCGGTAAAGGTACAGAAAGGTATTGAGTATGCACCTTACAACGAATTTTACGCTTTTGATATTAAACTGAATGGAATTACCTATTTAGATACGGAAGTGGTCAATCAGATTTTTGAGGAGACCGGTTTTTTCTATGCTAAAATCTTGTTTCAAGGGACTCTTGAAGACGCTTTGAGATACCCCAATGTTTTCAATTCAAAAATTCCGGCTTGGCTGGGACTGCCTGAATTGGAGAACAATATGTGTGAAGGTACTATCGTAAAAACTTTGAAAACCAAATATTTTGGAAACGGGGCAAGGATCATTCTGAAAAATAAGAATGAAAAATGGATCGAGAAATCTAAAATGGTTAAAAAAGAGGGAAAAACTGTTCAGAAACAGGTCCACTTCAGTGAAAAAGCTCAGGAAATCTGGGAAGAAATACAAAAATATGCTACAGCCAACAGATTAAATAATGTGGTAAGCAAAATCGGCGAATTCGAACCTAAAATGATAGGTAAAGTGATTGGTCTTTTTTCACAGGATATTTTAGAAGATTTCCAGAAAGACTTCCCGGCGGCTTTTACAGCTATTGAAAAAGAAGAGCAGAAAAGGATCAATAAAAAGTTGAATTCTTTAGTCATTGATTTTATAAAAGAAGAGTTGATGACTCTTAAAGTGTAGTTTCGGTAAATTTTACCGAAACTTTTTTATGTATAAACCATACCATAGAGACAACATAAGTCTTAGAAACCTGATTTTCATTATGCAGCAAGTTTGTTATTCCGTCAGGAATCTCAATCGTTAAAAGTGAAAATATATGTAGGATTCATTCAAAAGGATAAATGTTATAGAGATTTATGGTTCAAAAAAGAAAAAGCTATGTTACAAGCAGAAATAAAAAGTCTTTTAAAAGAAGACATCAGTATATTAATCAAAATTCCTAATTCCGGAAAGCACTATTTGTGTGATTGCGGAGAAGCAAGTTTATTGACTGTGAAGGAAGTTCAGTCCATATCCGCAATATTCATCAGTCATACGCATATAGATCACTTTTCAAATTTCGATGGAATTTTCAGACATCAGATCGGAAGCGGAGAAAAGGTTGTGATTTGTGGACCGAAAAATATTCATCAACAAGTTGAAGCAAGATTGAAATCTTACACCTGGAATCTGATTGATGAAAACGCAATTGCCTATGAAATCCGTGAGATTGTTTCAAAAGACGAAATTAATATCTACACTCTTCGTCCGCCACATTGGAATCTGGAATTAATCAATACCCAAAATTTCCTTTTTGAAGACGAATATGTCAACGTTGATTTTACCATTCTTGATCACAAAATAGATTCTATTGCTTATTTGTTTAAAGAAAAAGATACTGTCAGCTTCAATGAAACTGGTTCCGGATTTAAAAAAGGAAAATGGATCAGCGAGCTTAAGACCGCTTTTGAAAATAATAACGGAGACAAAGAAATTGAAATTGAAGGAACTGTTTATAAAGCAGCCGATCTTTTTCATTTGTTAACCCGTAATAAAGGCTATAAGCTTGGTGTGATCATGGATCATGCAGTAGACAAAAGCAATTATGAGAAAATAAAAGCCGTGTTTGGAGCAGCAGATCTGGTGTATATTGAAACATTTTATAAGGATTCTGACCAGGAATTTGCAGGGATCAATCATCACAGCTTTGCTTCCGCATCAGGGAATATCATGAATGAATGCGAGGTGAAAGAAGCCATTCCGATTCACTTTTCAAGAAGATACACAGAAAGCGATCAGGAAGAAATTGAAACTGCTTTTTATAAAGCATTTCGTAAAAATTAATTAAAAACAAACAATTAAAAAAAATGAAACCCAATATATTTTTTACAGCAGACCATCATTTTGGTCATGAAAATATTATAAAATTTTCAGAGAGACCCTTTGAGTCACTGGATCATATGAATGAAGAACTCATTAAAAGATGGAATGAGAAAATAGAACCCGGTGATACCGTCTACCATTTAGGAGATATGAGTCTAGGAAAACCTGATTTTACCAAAGATATTTTAGACAGGTTAAATGGTAATATCCATCTGATCAAAGGCAATCACGAAGGGGCAGCTTTAACCTATCCCAAGCGTTTTGCTTCCATCAGAGATTATCACGAACTTAAAATTGATGAAGCAGATAACAGCAACGGAAAACAAAAAATCATTCTTTTCCATTATGCCATGCGTACCTGGAATGGCTCGCACCGCGGTGTCTGGCAATTATACGGCCATTCACACGGAACATTACCGGATGATGAGATGGCTTTGAGTTTTGATGTTGGGGTAGACTGCCACAATTTTTATCCCGTTTCCTACGAGGAAGTCAAAGAATTGATGAAAAGGAAAAAATGGACGCCTCCATTTGCTCCCAGAAATTAATTGCTGGTAAAAAGTAGTGACTTGATATAAGAAAAAGATATTTATTTAGTATTCAACTGCCTTTATCATACATTTTACTTTTTACAAAGTACATTTTACAATAACAATGAAAACAACCAATGAGATTATAATCATCGATCTGGAAGCGACATGTTGGGAAAACGACAGAATTCCCAGCGGACAGAAAGTCGATATTATAGAAATAGGAATTTGCAAATTCAATTTAACATCAAAAGCAATTTCCCAAAAACAAAGCATTTATGTAATTCCTGAAAGATCAGAAATCAACAGATTCTGCACAAAACTGACAGGAATTACTCCGCAACTGATAGAAGAAAAAGGAATCTATTTCGAAGAAGCCTGTGAAAAAATCAAGGATGAATACCATTCCGCACCACTTACCTGGGCTGGATATGGGAACTTCGATGGAGAACAGATCATAGAACAATGTGACTGGCTCGGTATAAAGAATCCTTTTTCAGAAAACTATATGAATGTGATGTATGAATTTAAAAGACATTTCGGATTACACAAACAAATAGGACTTAAAAGAGCCCTGGATTATTTGAACATGGACTTTGAAGGCACCCACCACAGCGGAGCAGACGATGCTTATAATACAGCCAGAATTTTAACTAAGATTCTGTAAATAGTAAGGAAGTTGGAGGACTGAAGCTGGAAGGAAATTTAGTTATTATAAAAAAAATTCCTCTTCCAGTATCCATCTTCTATCCTTTAACAATTAAATTTTAAACACGTGAAAACAACAGAAAATATATTAATAGTAGACCTCGAAGCAACATGTTGGGAAAACCGACCGCCAAGAGGCCAGGAAAGCGAGATCATTGAGATTGGTGTATGCATCATGAATGCAAAAACCGGGAAGATCTCTAAAAATGAAGGGATTTTAATAAAGCCTCAACATTCAAAAGTAAGTCCGTTCTGTACGGAGCTTACCACTCTTACCCAAAATATGCTGGATCATGAAGGAATCATGCTGGATGATGCATTCGATATTCTGAGAGCAGAATATGATTCTGAAGAACTGACATGGGCAAGTTATGGAAATTATGATCTGAATATGCTTCAGAACCAGGCAAGGAGATTCTACACCGATTATCCAATGAGTGATGACCACATCAATGTGAAGACATTATTTGGAGAAATTCATCCTACTATCAGGAAAAGTGTAGGAATGAACCGTGCTTTGGGTGAATTGGGTATGACTTTAGAAGGTACACACCACAGAGGAGTCGATGATGCCAAAAACATTGCAAAAATTCTGCATTGGTGCCTGAAGAATTATTAAATGGCAGCGAAGTAACAACAGCTCAGTTTGAAAATGAAGACTGTCTCAAATAATGAGGCAGTTTTTTATTTTGTAACTATATAAAATTTAGTGAATTACAGCCCTGTTTTTATTATTTTAAAAAAAATTAACGTATCTGTATGATAAAATAATTTTATGCTAAGGCATTACAAATTCTAAAATTAAGACACCAAATAATGTGTAAATGTCAAAGTAGAGGGCTTTTACCTACTTTTTTAACAATATATCTTTAAACAGAGAATTATTTAGAAAGAGCTAAAAGCTATGCTGACAGTTGTTTTATTAACTTAATATTTTGTTAAAAAATTCACTTTAATGGGATAATTTACTGTCTGTCAGTCATTTTTTTTTATTTTAGCCGACAAGAATGAACTTATGTTTATTGATGAGGTTTTTGAGGTAATATATTTAAACTGTGAAATAAAGAATAAAATTCAGGATACGATGAGATACTGACTTATTTTGTTAAAATTGACCTTCCTTAAAATACTATTTTTTAAATAACTGATTCAATTCTTATGGTGGTGTTTATCATCATGCCATGATCAGAATTCTATATGGAGCATCCTGTTTTTTCAGGCTCTGTTTTTACAGTAAAAAATAATGAGATTTCATTAAGTACTGTATATCAGTTTAATATTGGGTATAATGCAGTGTTTCAAAATGTTGGGATGAATCTGGATTTACCTTCCCGGAAGAGGATATATTTATTCCTGTTTTCCGGACTGTTTAATAAATATGAAACACTCTGTGGTACGGCTTTTGAAGCCATATTCAACAAGGCAGTTTTGAATGATTTAAAAGAAATGAAGTTGGGAATAATAATTGGTAAAAAGTTAAGTTTTGAACGAAATCAAGTAAATGGGGTTACCCATGGTTTTTCAAAACTTACCAGTCTGATTAACAGTTGTAATATTGCTTTTGGAAAGCTGCTGATTCCCATTCTTTCAGCGGTTACGAAAACGGTTTTTAATGCCAAAAAGCTCCTCGGGCTTTATCATAAACTGTTACAGCAAAATGGGTATGGACAGGAAATAGTTCTTATCAGACTACCCGAAGAATGGAAAAAATGAATAACCTGAAACAAATTTATACATCAAATTAAAGCACATGAAAGAAAGACTTTATGAGATCCTTAATGAGGAAAAAATACATGAGATTATCCCCTTTCTAAAAGAGCTTAGTATTGAAGAAAGGAAAACACTGATACCGTCTATAAAGAAAATGGACCGTGAGATCAGTAAAATTATAATGACTAAAAACTCCTACCATACGGCAGGATCTGTAAACCAACATTCCATTATAGATATCGCATCTTTTGTCTGCATGGACAAAAAGAACTTTGGTAAAAACTACTGGAGTCTTTTCCGTAATGCAGAACAAACCGAACAGATACTGGAATGGGGATGCCCGGAATGGTTTTCAGACTTTATCAACGAATCGGTAGAAGCTGAATTTACAGCATTCAATTATAAAGATATTTTAGGATGGACAGAGAAAGGCTATGTACAGCCCAAACCGGAACTGCTGGGACATCACCTAAGTAATTATCCGGCTGATCTTGACCATCATCCTGAAACCCTCAGTACTCATTTTTGGTATTTGTGTGAATATCCTTCCAAATCTTTACCCTTCCGTAAAGAATGGTTTCCGATCGTCCAAAAATTGATTAATGAGAAGAAGATTGAAAGAAAAAGATTCTTGAAAGAATGTCTTTTGGCTTCCAACAGAAACTTTAATAAAAATGTCACAGGCTGGTTTATGGATACATTTACCTCTTTAAAGCCTACTGAAGAGGAACTGTCCGATTTGCAGGATGAATTGCTTGCAGGGCTGGCTTCCTCACAGTCAAAAGCAGTGAATACGATTCTGTCACATTTGAAAAAAATAGTGGGAACTCCTGAATTTAAAAATGAGGAATTTTCACATTATCTCCCGAACCTGCTGAGTTCAGAGGTAAAAACAGTAGTGGTTTCCAGTCTGGGGCTTACTGAAAAAATATTTCAGAGAAAGAAAATGGATCCTGATATGCTTGGAATGGCTTTAAGTACGGCATTTGTCAGTAAAGATGACGGGATACAGTCAAAAGCAGCAAAGATTATCCTTAAATATATTCCGGCTTCAGAAAATATGATTGAGGCGCTTTCTCATTATTCAGATAATATACTGACCAATGTGCGTCCTCTTTTGGTAAAATATATTGAAGAGAAACAGCCGGAACTTGAGGCGATAGCTTCAGAAAAACTACAGCTGGCAGCAGATGAAAATGCAGTACAGGTCCTTCAGAATTTTGAAGATCTGATGTTCTATCTTCCTTTGGCAATGGATGATCCGTATAGCTATCATTGTGATATTGCTTTGACAGGGTTTATCAAATTTGCCGGAGATGTGGATGCTGAATCAGTAAAACTGATAGAACCCGTATTTTTGAAAGCCTGTAAAACCATTGCGAAATGGGAAGTCCCTTATCTCAATGTTTTGTTATGCAATGCGATTATTAATTATGGGCTGGCTTTAAAGGAAGAATATCCGATTCAGCTAAAGAATCTGGAAAAAATATACCAGAAAACCCAGGAAGAAGAATCCACAAGAGAGTCTTATTCCAATTATCAGAAAAAATTGGGTCCAATAGAAGAAGTTGGGGCAGATTGTCCTGCAAGACAGGCGTTTAAGGAAATTGCTATCTATGCGGTTGAAAAAATAAAATCCGGAGATAAAATTCCTTTGCTATTTCCCATTACCCATGCTCCATGCTGGATTTCTCCCGTCACTTTGGTAGAGAGGCTGGAGCTTTATCAGAATAGTAATACAGAGCCTCATCATCTGGATATTCAGCTGGCACTGCAGCGTTGTGCTTTAGATGATACTTCAAAAGCTATTGCGGAAGTTGAGAAAAGATTAAAAGGTGAATATAAAGAGTTGCTGCTTTTCTTCTTTGGTAAAAATGCCAATCCTGAAGGTAAGTTTATACATCCTTCATGGTGGATGACAGCTGGGATTACCCGTTCACCAGAGACTGTTTTTGAGGAATTCAAAAGTTTCGGATATGATAATATTCCTGCAGAATTCTTTTCAGGAGCTTACCAATGGAAAACGATTGACAGTAAGAAAAACTCATACTATCCTGTGGAGCTGAATATTGTCATTCCAAAATATCATCTTGAAAAAAGAAAAGAACCTTTATTCATGGAATATTTTGTTGCTGAACAGAAAGAGCTTAATGAAATTCCTGCACTCATGCTTTGCTTTCCCAATACCCCTGCAAACGCTCTGGCGAAAGTAATCAAATACTGCCTTTTCTATTCCGGAATTGCAGAGGTGTATGAAAGAAGCCTTGTTTTGAATACTGCGAATACACTGTATCAGATCAAAAAGCCTTTGGATGAAATTGGCTATCTGTTTCTAGGTACTATTTTTCTGGACAGTGATAAAACCATCCGTGGAACAGCTGCTGAAATTTGGCTTGAACATGTTTCTTGCCAGATGATGGATAATGCATGGCTGGGAAGAGTGATTGGTTTACACGAAAAGCTGGAGTGGGCTCCGGTTAAAAGATTAACAGATCTTATGCAGCATCACATGCTGAATGTAAGTAAGAATCATAATGTTGCCCTTGAGGAATTGATTTCCAATATTTTGCTTCAAATGGAAGAACCGGTTACCAATCTGAAAAGAATTCTTGAAATTTATCATGAAGTATTGGCTTTGAACCAATCATCAGTCCATAAAGAAGTTATAGAAAAAATAAACAGCTGGAAAGAAAACTCGAGTCTGAAAAAAATCTGCAATCTTCTTCTGAAAAAATAGATTATGGAAGATACGCTTATTTATAACTATTCAGGAGCATCCTCTTTAGTCAGAAGAGCTGCTCTTGAAGAGTTGTTTCTCGCCAAATACAGTGAAATTCATAAAAATACAGATGCTCCCTGTTTTTTCTGGGGAAATGTGGAGCAGCCCTTTATTTTAGCTCGATGTCTTATCACGCTTTCCAATATTGTAAAATCCAGCTTTAACCTTTCTCCGTTTCAGATTGGACTTCTTAAAGATCCTATCGTGACGGCAGGAAATGAAAGATTAAGGTTTGAAGGTTTTTCACACTGTGCAGGAGTGTATGCAAGAGTAGATGTACTGCCTGATGGATTGGATGGTGAGTTTCTGGAAAACGGAACGACGAATGTGGATTTTAATCAGCCTATGATAACTGCTTTGGGAAGTATCCGTCCGAATGAAAAGATTATGCTTTCTGTAGGGCAGAAAGAAGTCGGTCTATATAAAGAGGAAAATAAAATAATAGAAAGAAAAGTGCCTTTGCCTACAAAATGGATTAAAGGACTGGGAACTGTTCAGGTCTATTTATCAGAATCTGAGGAACGTCATACTTTTAATAAAATCCAAACTCAGCAACTGTTTCGCGGAATGCCGAAAGGGATCGTGAAGTCAGATTATTATTTGATTGTGAGAGGAAATAAACCCATTTTTTCTCCGGTAAAATCGGCAGATTCTGTTTGTATTGGAGGGCTTAACAGGCTTCGCCTTTTAGAACCTCTTCTTCCTTATATTGATTGTATGAAGGTTTTTTCCCATACCAATAGGCAGTCTACAACATGGCAGCTCTATATGGGGAATATAAAATTCAGTTTTTCTTTGTCAAGAGAAAGCTGGAGAGGTTTTTCAGGAGAAGGAGCTATTCTGGAAAGTCTGATTTCTGATGTTTCTGATGAATGGATTGATGTTCTGGATAAATATGCTTATGCCAATCAATCTTTCAATCCGGAGAAACTTGCTTTGGAAGAAAATATTAGTTTTATCAAAGCTGAAAACATTACACGGCGGCTTGCTGCAATGGGATTACTCGGCTACGATCTTGATGAAAAAGAATTTTTCTACCGCAGGCTTCCTTTTAAATTAAGTCGCATTATCGGGCTCAATCCCCGCATAAAAAACGCTGAAAAGCTTATAGAATCCGGAAAAGTAGAAATTTTAAATAATAGTAAAGAAAGAACAGAAGCCAGAGTAGAAGGAACAGGAGTGCATCATACGGTAATCATTGACGAAGAAAAAGAACGTTGTACCTGCGAATGGTTCAGTAAATATCAGGGTGAAAGAGGACCCTGTAAACATGTATTGGCAGTAAAAAAACTGGTAAATATTTAAAAACTGCTGATGCTCGTTTCATTATTTTGTTGACAATCGCACAGGCGCAAAAAATTTAATTTTTTGAGACGAGCTTTACGGTAAGCTCATATTTTTATTGCGCCTCTGCATTGTATTTACATTCAACGAATGTACTTCTACTTCTATAAGTTTTCGGCCTGTTTCATCCACTCCTCATAGCTCAGCACACCCAATTCCGGTCTGCTTTCCCCTTCAAGAATAGAAATAAACTCAAGCTGGTTTCCATCAGGATCATTAAAATAAATGGCCAGTGCAGGCATCCATGCAAATACCATAGGTTCAATACTGCCGTTTTTCAAAAAATTGTAAGGCTTTAAATTCTTATTTTCCAGGAATTCCACTGAATAATTTAAAATATCTTCCTTACTGCTGGAAAAAGCAAAATGCCTGGTCTGAAGATTCTCCTTCTGTTCCCATAGTCCTAACATAAACTCTTTCCCTTCGCCAACCCATAAAAAAGCAATAGGTCTGGTTTCATCCCTGTGAGCCAGTGTTAACCCTAATACTTCTGTATAAAACCCTATAGCATTTTCCAGATTGCTCACCTGAACATGAGTCTCATATATTCCTTTAATCATAGCTTAATTTTAATAATGACAAAGCTAGAAAACCCTTTCCGGAAAACTCACTATAAACGATTTCTTAAATGGAAATGAATGATAGAAGGATTTTATAATTAGGAATTAGGAATTAGGAATTAGGAATTAGGAATTAGGAATTAGGAATTAGGTTGTCATTAAATATCAATATCAGTTTTAACTTTTTTCAATAGGGGTGGGCTTTAGCCCACTCTTTCAAATATAACCACTTTCATCCGGCTTTAGCCGAAACCTATCTAATAGACTTTCTTAGCAGATTCGTGGCTGAAATAATTTCTACATGCCTACTATTCAATAGACGTGGGCTTTAGCCCGCCTTATAAGAAAGCTCTATTCATATGGCTTTAGCCGAAACTTAGAAATCTGTGTAATCTGAAAGATCAGCAAGAGTTATTTAAGCACAAAATATCCAGCATACATTATCATTTAATCACATTTTAAATAAAAAAATCTAAGAAAATTTTTCTACGCAAATAGATTGCGCAATGCTGTTTTTACTTTGCATCAGAAATCAGGGAGGAAGTATCAATCTTTCCAATGTTTAACAAAAAAACAGTAACCATGAAATTTAATTTTTTAAGAAAAGAAAATAAAGTAGTACAGAACTACGCAGGTGCAAAAGCTTATGCGATGACACCTGCAGAAGAATTGTATAGTGCTGTTGTTACAACAGGGCTGTCTGATGCCAACTATGAAAAGGGAAATGACAGATTGAAAAGAATACAGTCTCTGATCAAAAAAAATGACCCTGAGTTTGTTGCAAAACTTGCCGTGTATGCCAGAAAAGATATGTACTTAAGATCCATTCCTTTGGTTTTGACGACCGAATTGGCAAAACAGACTTCCGGTACAGACCTTGTAAGCAAAACAGTAGATGGAGTGGTACAGAGAGCGGATGAAATTACAGAATTGCTGGCGTATTACCAGCTTGCAAATAAAAGAACAGATACCAAAAAGCTGAACAAACTGTCAAAGCAGATTCAGAAAGGTTTGGTAAAATCATTCAATAAATTTGATGAATATCAGTTTGCCAAATACAACAGAAAAGCAGAGGTAACCCTGAAAGATGCGCTCTTCCTGGTTCACCCGAAAGCTAAAGATGAAAATCAGCAGTCTGTTTTCAACAAAATTGCCAATAATACACTGGAAACCCCTTACACTTGGGAAGTAGAACTTTCCGTTTTGGGTCAGAAGAAATTTGCAAACGATGCAGAAAGAAAAATGGCCTTCAAAAACAAGTGGGAAGAATTGATTTTCAGTAATAAATTAGGCTATATGGCAACCATGAGAAATCTGAGGAATATCCTGGAAGCCGGAGTATCACCTGATGCAATGAATAAAGTTTGCAGATATCTTTCAGATGAAAAAGCAGTATCCAACGCAAAGCAACTTCCGTTCCGATTCCTGGCAGCCTATAGAGAATTAAAAACAATAGATTCTCCTTATCTGTCTTCAGTATTGGAAGCCTTGGAAAATGCGGTGGTGGTAAGTGCAAAAAACATCAAAGGTTTTGGCTTTGACACTTCTGTAGTAATTGCCGCGGATGTGTCAGGCTCTATGCAGAAAGCGGTTTCCAGCAAAAGTAAAATATTGCTGTATGATATCGGTTTGCTGATGTCTATGATCTTGCAGTCACAGTGTAAAAACGTGGTGACAGGTATCTTTGGTGACCGCTGGTTAAGAGTTCCAATGCCGAAAAACGGTATCTTAAGGAATGTAGATGCATTCTACAAGAGAGAAGGTGAAGTAGGATATTCTACCAATGGTTATCTGGTCATCGAAGATCTGATCAAAAGAAAAGAACAGGTGGATAAAGTAATGCTTTTCACCGATATCCAGCTGTGGGATAGCACTGGAAACAGGAATTCTTTCGAAGACTGTTGGAACAGATATAAAACCATTGCTCCTCATGCAAAACTGTATATTTTTGACCTGGCAGGTTACGGTCAGCAGCCGCTTGATGTCAGAAAAAATGATGTACACCTTATTGCAGGTTGGTCCGACAAAATTTTCGATGTACTGAATGCTTTGGAAGACAAAAAATCTGCAGTGAAAATGATTCAAAAAGTAGTGCTGTAACAGGCACTGCTTTTAAATAAAACAGATAACTACGAACACCATCCATATATTTAGGAGCTTAATCCCGCTTTCCACTGTATCTTTTTCGCCAAAGCTTTTTGCAAGCCATTAAGAAAAAGGATGCCGTTGCAATCGGGGCTAAAAAAAACGATATGCTATGAAACTCATTAATACCATTGAAATTAGTCCACTGAGATATGCTAAAGAAGAATTCGAACTGCCGGAAATTTCTGATTATCCCGATCCCGAAGAATGGTTTACCAAATGGGAAGAAGCCGTTTCTCAACTGAATTTCAATTTTGAGACCATTGAGAAAGGATCTTACCTGGCGGATATTGAAACTCTCGATGATGAAAATCTGAAGATGATTGTAGAGGCCAAAATGGAAGACATGGAATCAGATGAATCTGAAGAAGATATTTGCATCATGGCTTTTGACGGCGGAATTGTATTAAAAATAGAAGATAAAATACGGATACAGCCTAACTGTTGTGGTGATATAAGTAATATTGAAGATTGGGAAAATATTTTTAAGACACCATTTTCAGAATGGAAAGTCCTTTGGATAGGACATCCGTGGGTGTTTTACAAAAGAGAAAATGGAAAAGTCTGTTTCTCAGAATATACAGAATCTAACGTTGAAGACGTTGAAAACATAAAAATTGTTGCAGAAGTAGAAGAATCTGAACTCAAAGCTGAGTTAGAAAAAGTAGTCATGCAACAAATCAATTTAAAAAACAGAATAATGTCTGTTCTAAAAACGCTGAATTGTAAATATCCAGAGAAAATTTCAAAACAATTGGCGGGAATTAAAGAATGACATAGGAAATGGAGGCGTTAAGAAAATAAACTATGCGAACGTTAAGAAAATTCTATTGTTTGAAGCGCGAGGCAAATAGTAAAACGAAGAACTCATATTACATTCGCGCAAGTTTTAGAATTTTTAGAGAGCATAGATTATTTTTAGCCGGAGTTTCCAAGTCTTGAACTTTTGGTTCTTTTGCTTCAAGGCAAAACGAACAGAATCAAAAAATCTTGGTTTAATTTAAAATAGTACTATGGGTAATTTAATGTTCAGAATTGAACAGGATCTTAAAGCAGGCAGAAAGAAAAAAGCATGCGACAGGCTAAGAAATATGATCAATCAGTTTCCCAATGATATTTCCCTGAGAAAAAAATTAGGACAGATTTATTTTGAAGCAGGATTTCTTGATGAAGCAGGTAAATTTTGGATTCTATGTACTCCAGAGAATAATGAAATGAAAAATGCTGTGGAGATTTACAGAAAATCATTGAGTAATTCGGGAAGCGCAATTCTAAAAGATATTGTTTTCAGGGGAGACAAAGATTGTCTTGATGAGTATGCCATAAAAGTAATGGCTAAACTTGAGCAGGATAGTTTCAAAGCCACAAAGCATATTCCTGTTTTTAAAGCTAAAATAAGAGAGAAGGGAAAATATTCAGAAAGTCAAACAGGTTTTCTAAGTAAACTTGGAACTTTTTTATTCGTTGGATCAATTATTTTGATTCCTATTCTCGGAATATATAAGCTGTTTGAATTGATAAAATCATTTTTCTTTCAATAAAAAAATAAACTACGTAAAAAGATTGCGTACATGTAATATAATTTTGCAGTGTTAATACTATCGGTGCCGTTAGAAAGACCTACTTCGATTCCAAAAACAGACAGAGTCTTTCACATGATTGCCCGCTAGCTAACCAATGCCGTCGATAAGAGTTTCATCGTCAACTTCCAATTGAATATCATTTACTCTTATTATTAATTTGCTTGGTTTTTTAATAAAAAAATAAGTGCGTAAAAAGAATGCGCACTAGCGATATAAATTTGCAAAAGATAAAACGAATAATTATGATTTATCATAAACCAAATCTAAAAGGAACACTGTATTGAGGTTAATACTCAATACTTATGAAAAAAATTAAAAAAGTAAGAAAGAAATTCGGATTCAATGAATATGGATTGACTGACTTTCCGAAGAAAATTTCCGGTGTACAGATCTCAAGAATCTTGTACGGGAATGAAATGGGTTGTTCGTACTGTTTTCAACACGGTTATGAAGTGGTGAATGCAAAGTACACAAAGTTCCAGAGAAACTGGAAGAAGTATAGAAGAACTCAATGGAAAAATTAAAATCAGGTGTCGTTTTGGAATCATACTTCGGTTACTCCTTCAGATGCAGGTTCCACTCCTGCCATTCCTGTTGTAAACGGAATGTAGCTCAAATGATAGAGCAGAGGGAAAGGAAAAGGTTCCGCCACTTTTACCCTGATCATATAAAAGAATGTCGTAAGGAAGGCTTACTAAAAACTAATAAATGAAAAAAAATAATCAAGTGTCGTCTTAGAATCATACTTCGAGATTGAGTAAACATTGGGTCGCAGGTTCGAATCCTGCCTTTTCCCCAGAAAAGGAGAGGTAGCTCAGCAGGTAGAGCAAATGCACGGAAGATTCTGAAAAAAATTACCTTGATTGATATAAAAGAGTGCCGTAGAAAAGGCCTACTTCGGTTTAATTTGGTTCGACTCCAGAAGGTCATGAAAGTGATCTTGTACAAGTCTTTTTGAATCTTGCCTCTTTTTATTTTAAAATTAATAACAATGGATATACCAAGTAATCTGACTGAATTTTTATACTGGGTCAAAGAAAGTACAGAAAAACTGTGGTCCGTAGATGATGAAAATTGTCCTAAAGGATTTTATAATGCCAGATGGCAGGGGCTTTCTGAAGAGGAGATAGACCAGGTTGAAAGAAAATATGAGGTCAGTTTTACTTCTGAACATAGAGAGTTCCTAAAAATTCTTCATGCTATCGACAAAAAAGAAATTGTTGAATATGAATATGAAGGAGAGTTGATTACAGAAGAATGTATTTTCTTTTATAATTGGCTTGAAAATGAAGAAGAGATTACCGCTCAGACAAAATATTTTTATAAAGGGATATGGAATGATGTAATCGATGTCAATCATGTTTGGTTGAAATCCTGGGGAATCAAACCAAAATCAATTGACAAAAAGAAGCAAATTTTTGATGAATGGTTTTCAAAACTCCCACAATTATTGCCCGTTAGAGATTCAGCATATGTTGTCAGCAATGAAAACTTAAAATGGAATCCTGTAATAGGTGGTAGTGGCTCGGGTATTGTTATCGTAGGCTGGGATTTCAGAACTTATTTACTATATGAGTTAAGAGAGCATCTTAATATTTATACAGATGTATATGATGAAGAAGATGAAAGGTTCTATCCTGAACTTATTGATGAAGTGCAAAAAATTAATAATGAAAATTTTAAGTATGATGAATCCAAAGATATTCCTTATTTGAAAGAAATGATTCTTTATTGGTCTTCCGGATGGAGTAGTTTTGGTTTAAGCTATCACCCTGAAAATGCCAGAGTTCATCCTATTGTTAAAACATATATAGCTGAAGAAGAAAAATAAAAACAAACAAGTGCCGTAGAAAAATGTTACTTCGCTCATCACGACGGGGTCACGGGTTCGAATCCCGTCTCTTCCACAACAAAAAACACAGTCTATAATAGGAAGAGTAGCTCAGTTGGTTAGAGCACGACTACATTATTCGCGTATTGCCTTGTTTTCATAATATGAGAAACCGGAAGTGGGACGTTGAAAGATTTCTTTGTATGATAATTTATATAATAACACCTTTTAGTCTAGATAATTATTTGATTTACCTGCGTTATTCCTTATTAAGTCCATTTCCTGTTTTGTCATTTCTCTATGAAGAAGTCCACCTACATTACTTACAGCATTATCTTTAGCATTTTGTCTTGCATTTGAAAATTTTTCGTAGGTTGTGGGAGCGTCATTTTTAAGAGGTATAATTTCCCGCTTTTCTTTTTTCAAATAAAATAATTCAAAAGAATATGTTTGTTTTTGATCTTCTAAGTAAATAACCAGCCCTGGAAGACCTTTGAAGGTATAAGGGCCTTCTGAAATTGGAATATCCAAGGTGTACCAGGCAGTAAGTTCCCTCATTCCATATTTACCGATAGCTTTTTTACAATTATACCCATTTATTTTTTTTGTTTCATTCAATAAATTCCATTCAACTTTATTAGCTGGTTCAAATGAAAACAAATTTTTAAATACTTTATCATAAACTTTTAGCTTGCCATCTCTTAGGAATACTTCCTGATTCATATTTACGCGTGGAACTTTTGAAAAATCAATATTAAGATTTCCTGAAGTAATATTGTTCATACTATTTTTTACAATGGCTTCTTTTAGTGAATCACTTTTTACCTTTTGATCACTTTTAAAAAGAGAAACATTATCTCCAATAAAAAGTGTCATTATTTCTTCTCTCTCACTCGATTTATTTGTTGAATCTTTGAGGAATTTAACATGATATTTACAAATCAAGTTAGAATAAAGAACAGTATTCTTGTCTTGTGAAAAAACAAAAATACTGTCCATCAAAATTATTATTAGCGAAAATATCTTTACCATTAAAGCTTAAATTTTAACCACAAAAATATTCATCCAATAAGGCCATATTATCCATTAGGCACTGTTCTCCCCAACTCGTACAATAAGAGTCTTGAATAGGAAATCCGCAAGATGTATGATATGTAACAGTTCCACACCATTCAACTGCTTTTTGATCATTTTTTTCTTTAGCATTAAAAACACTTTCTTTGGCACTAACAAGACCAGTAACTCCAAAGGCTGCTAATACAATTAATTTTTTCATCATTGTCTAATTTTTTAAATTGTTTTTTTGTGATTGCAATCTTATGACAAGTATACAATTTAATTTTTATTGACAATTATGGATGTTTGTATTTGCTAAAACTTTGTTATTGTGTAGAATATGATGTAAATGAAACATATATTTAGCTTCATAATATTCTTTAATTTGCTTTAAACGCTAAAAATAAAAGTTCCAAAACTCGTTCGGGAATAGATAAAAAAAGCTCATTTTTTAGAATTTAAATATTATTTTGATACTTTCTTTTAACCTCAAACGAAGAACATGCTTTTTCTGAGCACAATTTCCGTAATAATTTCCCCACATTTTCATTGATGGATTTAATAGATAGTTTTTCTTGTTGATTCTCAGAAATGATTTCAGCCATTATTGATGACTTGATTCTTCTTCAAAATCATCATCAGATAAATGAATTATAAAATCTTTATTCCAATAAACTTTTTGTAATTTCTGGTTAAGGATAATTGGTGTCAGATTAAGTGTAAGCTGAATTTCTTTGTATCATAATTTTCTATAAAGTCAGAGTAATTTTCAGACTTTACGATCTTTCTTCTTTCCACTTCCAGCTTCTTTATATGACTATTATAAAGTGTCGTTAGGAAAAATTCATCGTAACGCAATCATGGGAGGAATAGCGAAGCCGGTCACTCCGGCAAGGTTATCCGGTTCGACTCCGGCAAACGTTTAGCCCGGTTTTTTCCTTATCATTACCTTTAAAAAATGCCGGTAGATTACTTACCGGCATTTTTCATTGTATCTTCAAGCTCTTCTTCAAACATCCCTTTCCATTTTGAAAGCGTAGTTCTGCTTATTTTATATTTTCTGGACATATAGCTTGTAGAATGACCGTGTTTTTTCTGATACTGCAGCAATTTTAGCATCGTTTGCCGGTCATACGTTTTGAGCTTTTGGTTTTCTCTGGACTGTTTGAACAGTTTCTCGTTGAACTTAAGTACATCCTCACTGGTATGAAGCTTTTCAAGAAGCTCTTTGACCTTTGGATCCTTTAGCTTTTCAGGATATTCCATTCTGAGCATATCCATATATATTTTCTTGTAATTCGGGCGCATGTCTTATCTGTTTATCCGTTTGCATTGTCACCCTTCTGAAGCCATCTGTGGAGGGTACTTTTCGGAATGGAATATTCTTTAATGACTTCGCTTTGGGTCATCTCACCGGAAAGAATCCTTTTCATAATAAAGTCTTTGATTTCCTGAGTGTAAATGTTTTTTCTGAAGTAAGGCGTTTTTTCAGATTTCTGTTGGTTCTTGTTGATGGCAGACGGTGGAGCGTATAAAATCAAATGTGAGCTGTAGAGTCTGAAAAAATCGTATTCCAATAATTTGCTCCATCTTAAAAGAAGATCTGTATCCATTGATCTGCTGTCATACATCATTTCGACAGCCTCTTCATCTTTACTCAAAAATTTGCATATCCTCTCTGCTGTTATTTCATTTTCATCAACCCTCTCCTTAATAAATTTCCCAATATGGATTTCTTTATATAACATTTTTACTGAATATTGTTCTTTTGTTTAAACTTATATATAAAAAAACGAAAATAGGCGATATATATTATTTTGCATAACAGGAAATAATTCACAAGAAATTGAAATTGATAAAAGATAGAACGTATGATTTAAGAATACTAAAATAGGTTTCATAAGACAATTCATCTTAGAAAACAGATTTATAATATACCAAACATCTTAAAAACAGGCGGGTAGGAATCACCTTAATCTACTTGGATATATTCTTTATTTTCAATGGGTTTTCTCTTCTTCTCTTCCAAACTTCTTTTCCTGCCATTTGTGTGAAATAATATATAACCTATTAAGGTTTTACATAATTCTATGAGTAAAAGCTATAGATAAATTGATATACAGCTTTTTACACGATGAATTTTTAATTAGTACCAAATAATTGCTTATTCGCTTTCAAATGTAAACAAAAATAAGACGTAAAAATAGTTGAAAATGTAAAAATCATACTTTATATATTTATTTTAATTAAAATTAACATATTATAAGAACCAATGTGTGAATTATTCAAGATGAGAGATGGGTCAGTGAAAAAATCATAAAAAGAAAAAATTGTATACCATCGGGACAGTCCATACCTTTGCCTACCAATGAAAAATACTATAAGCTTATTCGATTTTTCAAAAAAAATCAATTATAAAAATGAACTGCTGGCTGGCTTTACTGTGGCTATGACAATGATTCCGGAATCTCTATCATTTGCGATTCTTGCTGGTTTGTCTCCACTTACAGGGTTGTATGCGGCTTTCATGATGGGACTTGTAACTGCAGTCTTGGGAGGACGTCCGGGAATGGTTTCCGGAGGAGCAGGAGCAACGATCGTGGTATTAATCGCCCTGATACAATCTCATGGAGTAGAATATCTTTTTGCCACTGTAGCCCTTGCAGGAATCCTTCAGATGATGGTAGGAATCTTTAAACTCGGAAAATTTGTGAGACTGATTCCGCAGCCTGTTATGTATGGATTCCTGAACGGATTGGCCATTATTATTTTCATGGCTCAGGTGGAACAGTTCAAAATTACTGACAGCAGTGGAGCGGTAAGCTGGCTGCAGGGAATGCCTTTGTACATCATGGCGGGTTTAACTGCCCTCACGATTGCTATTGTCTATATTTTTCCAAAAATCACGAAAATTGTTCCTGCCTCTTTGGTGGCTATTATCATCATATTTGCTGTAGTTCTTGGGTTTAATATTCCAACAAAAACGGTTGCAGACATTGCCCATATCAGTGGAAATCTTCCCAGTTTTCACATTCCCCAGATTCCTTTCTCCCTGGAAACTTTACAGATTATTTTTCCCTATGCCTTAATCATGGCCGGAGTAGGACTTATTGAATCTCTTCTGACATTATCCATGGTGGATGAAATTACCAATACCAAAGGAAGCGCCAATAAAGAATCCGTAGCTCAGGGATTGGCTAATATTACCAATGGTTTCTTTGGCGGAATGGGTGGATGTGCGATGGTAGCACAGACTTTGGTGAATCTTAATGCAGGTTCAAGAGCAAGATTATCAGGGATTATTGCATCGCTGCTGATTTTGATCATTATTCTGTGTGGAGCACCGATTATAGAAAAAATTCCCATGGCTGCTCTGGTAGGAGTGATGATGATGGTTGCTATCAGTACGTTCCAGTGGGTATCCGTCAGGATTGTGAATAAAATGCCGAAGTCTGATATTTTTGTAGGAGTTACTGTAGCATTGATTACGGTGATTCTTCATAACCTGGCTTTAGCGGTTTTAGTAGGAGTTATCATTTCAGCATTGGTTTTTGCCTGGGATAATGCTAAAAGAATTAGGGCGAGAAAATATGTTGATGAAAACGGAATAAAGTATTACGAAATATACGGACCTCTGTTTTTTGGTTCTGTGACAGCATTTACAGATAAATTTGATCCGATGAACGATCCGGAGCAGGTAGTTGTTGATTTTAAAGAAAGCCGTATTGTAGATATGAGTGCAATAGACGCTCTGGACAAGTTATCCAAACGCTATAAACAGGAAAATAAAATAGTACATCTGCGACATCTCAGTGAAGACTGCCGGAAGATCCTTAAAAATGCAGAAGCTGTAGTAGAAGTGAACATCCAGGAAGATCCAACCTATAAAGTGATGCCGGAAAAATAAAAAAGGGGTCAATAAGTGAATTTTGCTACGCAAGTGAATAGTGAATTTTTGCAGTAGAGAAAAAATTGACGAGCGTCAGCGGATTGACGATTGACCATTCAAAATTCC